>JASGDR010000354.1:0-2504 GCA_047607095.1 Caulobacter sp. | reverse complement strand
TCGAAGAACTCGACCACGTCGTCGGGGCCGGCGAAGGCGACGTCCCAGGTCGAGCGCGCCCGCACCTGGCCGGCGAAGTCCAGCAGCAGGATGGTGACGTGGTCGCGATCGATGTTGAGGCCGATCGAGAAGCAGCCGTCCGGATTGACCGCCAGGGTCATGGCCGGCTGGCCGCGGCCGCCGTGCAGCTTGCCCGCCTCCAGGATCAGGCCGTCGTCGAGCAGGCGCTTGGTGATGTTGGTGATGGCCGGCACGGTCAGGCCGGTCAGGGCGGCGATCTCGGGCTTGGTCTTGGCCCCGCCGATGCGGATCGACTGCAGGGTGACCCGCTGATTGTAGTCGCCGGCCCGCTCCAGATTCGTCCCCGACAGGCTGGGTCCGGCTTGCGAGGTCTTGCGGGCGGGGCTTTTAGGCGACTGGCTCATCTGCGGTCTGGCTTAGCACCTGCGAGGCGGATGACGAAACCGCCTTGGTCGACCCTGCGGCCGGCGGCGGCGTGAATAAGCAAAATCTCTTTCTTTTATCCCTTGCGCCGGCGTCGCGCCATCGCCAGGGTCCGGCCTCGTCGAACGAGGGGGAGAAGGGCGGTTGAGGGCGAGGATGGCGCGATGGGCGGCGGCCGGGGCGGCGCTGGCCGCGATCATGGCGGCGAGCCCCGCGCTGGCCGGCTTTTCCGTGCGCGACGGCCGGCTGGTCGACGCCTGCGGCGAGGCCTTCGTGGCCCGCGGCGTCAATCTTCCCCACGCCTGGCGGCCCAAGGCCACCGGCAAGGCCATCCGCGAGTCGGCGGCCCTGGGGGCCAACACCGTGCGGGTGGTGCTGAGCGACGGAACGCGCTGGCGGCGCACCTCGCCCTCGGCCGTCCGCCGGATCATCGCCAAGACCCGCCGCGCCGGCCAGGTGCTCGTCCTCGAGGCGCACGACACCACCGGCTACGGCCTGGAGCCCAAGGCCGCCCATATCGGTTCGGCCGTGGCCTACTGGACGAGCCTCGCGCCCGTTCTGCGCGGCCATGAGGGCCATGTGCTGGTCAACATCGGCAACGAGCCGACGGCTGGGACCGCCACCCCGGCCCAGTGGCTGGAGGCCCATCGCACGGCGGTCGTCGCCCTGCGCGCGGCGGGCCTGCGCCACACGCTGGTGATCGACGCCCACGACTACGGCCAGGACCGCTCGGGAACCATGCGCGACCACGCCGCCGAGCTCTTCGCCGCCGATCCGCTGAAGAACCTCGTCTTCGACGTCCACATGTACGAGGCCTATGGAACCGAGGAGGCCGTGCGGGCCTATCTCCAGGCCTTCGCCGACGCGCGCCTGCCGCTGATCGTCGGCGAGTTCGGCCCCGATCATCGAGGCGAACCGGTCGACGAGGAAGCGATCTTCCGCCTGTCGAACGCCATGGGCGTCGGCTACCTGGCCTGGTCGTGGTCGGGCAACGCGCCCGAGGTCGCCGACCTCGACCTCGTCGAGCGTTTCGACGGCCGCCGCCTGACGTCCTGGGGGCGAAGGTTCTTCCACGGTCCAGGCGGGGTCGCCGAGACGGCGCGCCGCTCGCGGGTGTTCCGGGGCTGCCGCTAGTCCTTCTTGCCCGCCGAGGCGGCCAACACGCGCGACAGGATGCCCAGCAGCTCTCGGCCGGCGGTCTCGTCCAGTCGGCCCAGGATGCCCTGGGCCTCGACCGGCAGGTGCTCGGCCGCGTCGCCGTCGGTGCGGAAGACATAGTGGTCGAACATCGCCTTCCAGGCCGTGCGGTGCGCCGGCGGCAGGGCGCGCAGGGCCAGCATGGCGTGCATGAAGGCGTCGCGGGGCGCGCCCCGGCCGTGGTCGGGCGGGTTCCACCAGTAGTTCACCAGCATGTTCACCGCATCGAGCGAGCGGACGTGGTGCCACCACAGGTACGGCACGTAGAGCGCGTCGCCCGGCTCCAGCTCGACGGTCTGGGCCGCCTCCAGCGCCCGGGCGAAGCGGGGAAAGCGCTCCAGGTCGGGAGCCTCCAGCGACACCAGGCTGATCGTCGCCCCGGCCGGCGTGCGCTCGAACGGGCCGATATAGAGGTTCTCCACCTGCTCGGGCGGAAACAGGGTGAAGCGGCGGCGGCCGGCCGCCACGCAGGCGATGTTCTCGTACGGGTCGTTGTGGGCCGCGACGATGACGCGGTTGCCGATCCAGACCCGCGGCTCGACCTCGGGCCCGAGCAAGGGCAGGGGATTGTCCTGGGCGAAGCCGGGCAGGGCGTTCCAGGTCGGCACCGACTGGGCGGCCAGGGCGGCTTCGTCGCCGTCGTCGGCGTGCTGCGCCAGGAACTCGAAGGTCTTGCTCAGCCGGGCCTTGCCGCCCCGGAAGTTCATGCTGGAGAGGTCGTCGCCGTAGAAGAACCGTCCGCCCGCCTCGGCGGGCGCGAAGACGGTGCCGACCGACTGGCCCGAGTCGAAGCGCGACAGATAGTCGAACAGGGCCGCGTGCCCCCGACGGCCGGCCTCGACCACGGGCCAGTGCGAGACCAG
>JASGDR010000353.1:0-3088 GCA_047607095.1 Caulobacter sp. | reverse complement strand
CTTGTCGCCGGGCGTCCAGGACCGCCCCTGGATCGGCAACTGCGTGGCCGTGGGCGAGGCGGCGGTCGTCCTCGACCCCTCCGACGCGGGGCCGCTCTACAGCCTGCAGGCGGCCGTGTCGCATCTCGTGACGCTGTTCCCGATCGACGCCGACGGCGGGCCCGAGGCGGCCGCCTACAACACCGCCCTGCGGGCTCACGCCGCCAGCCTGCGCGACTTCCAGGCCATGCACTATCGGCTCTCGCGCCGCGCCGGCGCGCCGTGGGAGGCGGTCCGCGCCGTCGAACCTCCGGTCGACCTGGCCTACAAGCTGCGCCTGTTTTCCGCCCGCGGCGTCGTGCCGGCCCGCGAGGACGAGGCCTTCCAGGCCGCCAACTGGGCCGCCTGCATGATCGGCCACGGCCTGATCCCGCAGGCCCACGATCCGCTGGCCGAGGGCGTCGCCGAGGCCGAACAGATCCAGATCTTCCAGAACATCCTGCGCCGCATCGCCGCCGAGGTGGGCCGCATGCGCCCGCTGGAGGCCAAGCTCGCGGCCCTGGCGCCGCGCCCGGCGGCGGCCGGCCCCGCGCCCCTGAGGTTCACGTGACCAACGCCATCCGCAACATCGTGATCGTCGGCGGCGGCACCGCCGGCTGGATGACCGCCGCGGCCCTGTCGCAGGTGCTCGGCGCGCGCCGCTACGCGATCACCCTGGTCGAGTCCGAGCAGATCGGCACGGTGGGGGTGGGCGAGGCGACCATCCCGATGATCCTGCTCTTCAACAAGGTGCTGGGTCTCGACGAGGACGTCTTCATCCGCGAGACCAACGCCACCTTCAAGCTGGGCATCGAGTTCGTCGACTGGCGTCGCCTGGGGCACAGCTACTTCCACCCGTTCGGCCTCTACGGCGCCGACATGGACGGGGTGGCCTTCCAGCACTTCTGGCTGCGCTGGATGCGCGAGACCGGCCAGGACGACCACAGCCTGTTCAACGCCGAGTCCCTGGCCGCCAAGGCCGGACGCTTCATGCGCACGCCGCCGCAGAACCCGGCGACCCTGCCCAAGATCAACTACGCCTTCCAGTTCGACGCGGCGCTCTACGCGGCCTTCCTGCGCCGCTACGCCGAGGCCCGGGGCGTGGCGCGGATCGAGGGCAAGGTCTCGAACGTCGAGCGCGACGGGCAAAGCGGCCACGTCTCGCGCCTCGTGCTCGACGACGGACGCGCGATCGAGGGCGACTTCTTCGTCGACTGCTCGGGGTTCCGCGGCCTGCTGATCGAGGAGACCCTCGGCGCCGGCTATGACGACTGGAGCCGTTGGCTGCCCTGCAACCGCGCCGCCGCCATGCCCTGCGAGCGGGCGGGCGAGCTCACCCCCTACACCCGCGCCACCGCCCGCGAAGCCGGCTGGCAATGGCGCATCCCGCTGCAGCACCGCACCGGCAACGGCTACGTGTTCAGCGACTCCTTCATTTCCGAGGACGAGGCGGTGAGCCTGCTCGGCCGGCGCCTCGACGGCGCGGCCATGGCCGACGCCAAGGTGCTGAGGTTCACCGCCGGCCGTCGCCGCAAGAGCTGGATCGGCAACGTCCTGGCGATCGGCCTCTCCAGCGGTTTCCTGGAGCCGCTGGAATCGACCAGCATCCACCTGATCCAGGCGGCGATCGCCAAGCTTCTGGTGCTGTTCCCCAAGACCGGCTTCGACCCCTGGGTGGTCGACAAGTTCAATCGCGAGATGGCCCTGGAATACGAGCAGGTCCGCGACTTCATCATCGCCCACTACAAGGTCACCGAGCGCGACGACACCGAGTTCTGGCGCTGGTGCCAGGCCATGGTCCCGCCCGACAGCCTCGCCCAGCGGCTGGAGGTGTTCCGCACCCGCGGCGAGGTGCTGATCGACCAGAAGGAGCTGTTCAAGGAGACCAACTGGTTCGCCATCCTGGCGGGGCAGGGGCTGATCCCGCAGGACTACCACGCCGTCGCCGACACCATCCCGCCGGAGGAGCTGCGTCGGCGGCTCGAGGCCATGCGGGCGGCGATCAACCAGCGCGTGGCCGGCATGCCGCCGCACGATCTCTATCTCGACAAGGCCGGCCTGCTGGGCGCGGCGGCGCGTCAGGCCCGGGGCGTACCGGCCTAATTGGTCCGACCACTATTTTAATTGGTATGACTTCCTGTTGACAAGCCGCCCCGCCTCGTTCGAATGCTAGCGGTAACAAAGAGCGTTGGCGGGAGGCGTGGATGAGGGGCTTGAAGACCTGGTTCGGGGCGGGCGCGGCCGCCATTTTGCTGCTCGCGGCCCAAATCGCCGCTGCCGAGATCCCCCGACTGGAAAAGCACGGAACCAGCGCCCGCCTGGTCGTCGACGGCCGGCCGATGCTGGTGCTGGGCGGGGAGCTGGGCAATTCCAGCGCCTCCAGCCGCGCCTACATGGCCCGCCACTGGCCGCGCCTGAAGGCCATGAACCTCAACACCGTGCTCGCGCCCGTCTCGTGGGAGCTGATCGAGCCGAAGGAGGGATCCTACGACTTCTCCAGCGTCGACGACCTGATCGCCGACGCCCGCGCCCATGACATGAAGCTCGTCCTGCTGTGGTTCGGGGCCTGGAAGAACAGCATGTCCACCTACGTCCCGGCCTGGGTGAAGCGCGACCAGGCGCGCTTCCCGCGCGTGCGGGCGCAGGACGGCACGAGCGTCGAGATCCTGTCGGCCTTCTCGGGCGAGACCCGCCAGGCCGACGCCAGGGCCTATGCGGCGCTGCTGGCCCACCTCAAGGCGGTCGACGCCGATCGCAACACCGTCCTCATGGTCCAGGTCGAGAACGAGATCGGCATGCTGCCCTCGGCCCGCGAGCACGGTCCGGCCGCCGACAAGGCCTATGCCGGCGAGGTTCCCGCCGCGCTGATCCAGCGGCTGAAGACGGGCGGCGAGGCGGTCGAGCCGGAACTGCGCGACCTCTGGAAGCGCAACGGTTCGAAGGAGAAGGGGACGTGGGCAGCCGTGTTCGGCGCCGACGAGGCCGGTCAGGAGGTGTTCACCGCCTGGTCCTACGCCCGCTACACCGAGGCGGTCGCCGCCGCCGGCAAGGCGGCCTATCCGCTGCCGAT
>JASGDR010000352.1:0-4643 GCA_047607095.1 Caulobacter sp. | reverse complement strand
TCCTGCTGCTGGCCGGCGGGGCGATCCGCGCGGCCGGCGCGGTGCGGGCGCGCGGCCAGGCGCGGCGCACCCAGTCGGACTGGATGAAGATCGAGCGCGAGCGCGGGATCTCGGTGTCGGCCTCGGTGATGACGTTCGACCACGACGGTCTGATGTTCAACCTGCTCGACACCCCGGGCCACGAGGACTTCTCGGAAGACACCTACCGCACCCTGACCGCCGCCGACGCGGCCGTGATGGTGCTGGACGCCGCCAAGGGCATCGAGCCCCAGACCCTGAAGCTGTTCGAGGTGTGCCGCCTGCGCGACATCCCGATCATCACCTTCATCAACAAGATGGACCGCGAGGCCCAGGATCCGTTCGAGCTGCTCGACGAGGTCTCGTCCAAGCTGGCCCTCGATCCCGCGCCGCTGTTCTGGCCGGCCGGTTCGGGCGGCCGCTTCAAGGGCATGCTCGACCTGCGCAGTCAGCAGTTCATCCCCTACGCCAAGAAGAGCTCGACCGACGAGGAGGGCCACCCCGACCCCGTCGCCTTCAACGGCAACGCCATCGTCCAGTACCTCGACCCCGAAGAGCGCTCGGAGCTGGAAGACAACGCCATGCTGGTCACCGAGGCCGGCAAGCCGTTCGACGTGCAGTCGTTCCTCGAAGGCCACATGACGCCGGTGTTCTTCGGCTCGGCCCTGCGCCACTTCGGCGTCGATCAGCTGCTGGCCGGCATCGGCGCCTATGCGCCGGCGCCCAAGCCCGCCAAGGCCAGCAAGGCCGGGGCCGAGACCCATGTCGCCCCGGGCGACGGCGAGGTCTCGGGCTTCGTCTTCAAGGTCCAGGCCAACATGGACCCCAATCACCGCGACCGGATCGCCTTCCTGCGCCTGACCAGCGGCCGCTTCACGCGCGGCATGAAGCTGAAGGCCCAGAACACCGGCAAGGCCATGAGCGTCAACGCGCCGATCATGTTCTTCGCCAGCGATCGCGAGCTGGCCGAGGACGCCTTCGCCGGCGACGTGATCGGCATCCCGAACCACGGCGTGCTGCGGGTGGGCGACAGCCTGTCGGAGAGCGGTTCGCTGCGCTTCGCCGGCCTGCCCAACTTCGCCCCGGAAATTCTGCGCCGCGTGCGCGTCAAGGATCCGCTGAAGGCCAAGCACCTGAAGAAGGCCCTGGAAGGCCTGGCCGAGGAGGGCGTCACCCAGCTGTTCCGCCCGATGATCGGCAGCGACTTCATCGTCGGCGCCGTCGGCCAGCTGCAGTTCGAGGTCATGGCCGACCGCCTCAGCAACGAATACCAGCTGGACGTGATCTTCGAGGCCAGCCCCTACGCCGAAGCCCGCTGGCTGGTCGGCGAGCGCGCCGACGTCGAGGATTTCGAGAACAAGCACAAGTCGGCCATGGGCCGCGACATCGACGAGCAGCCGGTGTTCCTGGGCAAGAGCGCCTGGGAGATCGGCTACGTCGCCGAACGCTACCCGAAGGTGCGCTTCGAACGGACCAAGGAACGGGGCTGAGGGGGCGGCGAACCTCGCGCGCCTCCTTTTTGAGTAACGTCGTTATTTAATCATTGTCTTCGGGCGAGGCGGGCGCGATATTCAACCCTTGGGGGTCTTCGTAATTTTTAGCGTTTCGGTGGTGCGGCCCTCGGTCCTTTTGGCTTTCGGGGGAAGCGGGCATGGCCGTCACCGACGTTTTTCAGCTGCAGAACATCCCCGGCGCGATCGTTGCGGTCGGCGCCCTGGGAACAGCCGCCTTCGGCATCGTCGACGCCGTCGGCAAGCTTCTGGCCGGCCCGATCTGGCGCAGTGACGATGATCGCCGGGCCAAGCCGATCCTGGGTTTCGCCGGATTGCCCTATGTGGGCTACGCGCGGATCCAGCTTCTGATGTCGCCGCTGACGCCGGCCTTGGCGGCGGTCTACGGCGCGGACTTCGAAACCCTGGTGCGCGAGCAGTATCGCAATGGCCGTCAGGACGGTCTTGCTCCCGGGACCATCCGGCAAGGCGCCAAGCTGGGCCTCGATCTGCTCGACGAGGAGCGCCGTCAGGCCGTGATCGCCGACCTGCTGACCGAAGATCGGGTCAGCCGTTCCGGCGCGCGCGGGGCGACGCGGACGGCGGTGCAGGTCGCCCAGGCTCATGTCGCGGAGGTTTCGGCGGCGCTGGCCCGAGATCCGGCGTCCGACGATTTGGCGTTCGACGAGCCGGGCGCGCCCGACAGCCCCGCGCTTCTCGCGCGGGAGCGGCGACTTGCGCAGTTCGCCATCGCTCTGGACCTGCGGGTCTCGGCCGCCTTTTCCCTGGCCGAAGCCCGCTACACCGCGGCCGCGCGCGGCTGGGCCGCCTTGGCGGCGGTTCTGCTGGCCCTCGCCTGCAGTCTGTCGTTTTTCCCGTGGACGCTTCCCAACATCGCCCTGGCTCTGTTCGCCGGCGTCGTGGCCGTGCCTCTGGCGCCGGTCGCCCATGAGCTGGCCAAGTCGATCTCGGATGGCGTCGCGGCCTTCCAGAGCTTCCGGCGGGCGCGCTGATGGCGTTCGCCGAGCCGCTCTATTTTCTGGTCTGCCGTGATCGCCAGAAGGTCGGGGGCGTGCGCGATCCCAAGATGGTCAGGGATTTTCGCGACCGCAAGACCGGCGGCTGGCCCTCGCAGGACAACATCGTCAAGCTGCCCGAGCGCCACTTCTCCGTCGAGTTCGGGAATGAGTGGAGCGGCAGGCTGTGGCTGATCACCCACGGCTTCAACGTCAATGGGCCGAGCGGCGCCTCCAGCTGCGGCGAGATGGTGCGCGAGGGGTTCGGCGCCGATCTGGTCATGCCGGTGCTCTGGCCCGGCGACTGGTACGTGCGGGGCGTCAACTACCCGTTCGAGCTGGGCGACGCCGTCGACACCGGCCGGCGGCTGGCGACCTGGCTGTGCGACAATGTTCCCAAGGCCGAGGTCTCGATCATTTCGCACAGCCTAGGGGCGCGGGTCGCGCTCAGCGCGGCCGCCGAGCTGGCGGTCAAGAAGAACGCTCCGCGGATGGGGCAGCTGATCCTGATGGCCGCCGCCGCCGACCATGCGGTGCTGGAGTGGCCCGCCTATCGCGAAGGTCTGAAGCGCTTCAAGTCGGTGACCGTCCTGGCCTCGGTCGAGGACGAGGTTCTCAAGGACGCCTATCCCATCGGCGACAAGCTCGAGAACTTCTGGTGGGGCGAGCGCGGCAGCGGCGTCGCCTTGGGCCTGGAAGGACCCAGGACCCAGACTATTCCGGGGCTGCCGCACCTGATGACGGTGCGCATTCCGGCGGACCGCAAGCACGAGCACGGCAGCTATCTGCCCTCGCCGCTGGATCCGCCGCCGAACGCCTGGCGGTGGGGGTGGGATCTCAATCGGCTGAGCGCGCGCAACTATCTGGTCAAGCGCACCTACGACCCCTTCACCGACTTCCCCTGGGTCTGAGATCAGCCCTTCCTCACCCCATAGTCCCGCGCCATCTGGCGATAGAGCTCCATGAAGGCGTTGGCGTCGTAGCGGCCGCCGTGCTCGGTCTTTTCGGGCGGCGGGGGCGGGGCGCCGGCGATGTGGGCGCCCGGGGCCTCGGCGGCGTTGATGCCCTGCGACAGCAGGTTGGGGCGCGGGCCCTCGCCGGCGTTCTTGCCGTCCTGGTCGAAGATCGCCTCCTGGTGCCGGGTCGGCTCCCAGATGAAGGTCCCCCAGCCGCGCTTGCCCGGCGCGTCGAAGACGAGATCGTTCACGTAGCGCTTCCGGCTGGAATACTCCGCCACGTAGAAGCCGTGGTCGCGATAGCGCTCGCCGAAGCGGGCGAAGGTGTTCGCCCAGTCGCCCTCGGCCGCCTGCTGGTAGCAGGAGAAGCCCGTCGCATCGAAGCGCACGCCGCGCGACAGCAGGCTGTCCATCCAGTGGCTGACGATCGTCCAGTGGCGGCCCAGGTGGTTGTGCAGGCTGGTCTTCACGCCCGGAACCGTCTCGCGCGAGGCGTCCAGGCCCGCGCTCAGCAGCCTGGCCAGCTTGTCGAAGCCGCCGGCGTCGGGAACGTTCAGGTGCACCGCGTCGGTCGCCGGGTTGCCGGTCGGCACGGGCAGGGGAACCCGGCCGTCGGGCCACAGCATGCCGAAGGTGATCTCGTTGCCGATCACCACCATGTCGGGCGTGGCGCCCGCCTTGACCAGGGCGCTCAGCACCGTGCGGGTGTGGTCGCCGACGGCCTTGACCAGGGCGTCGAACGGCAGGTCCTTCCAGGCGGCGGGCTTGGCCTGCTTCTGCGGATCGGCCCAGGTGTCGCTGTAGTGGAAGCTGATCGTCAGGTGCATGCCGGCGGCCTTGATCCGCCTGGCCATGGCGATGGTCTGGCCAAGGCCGGCCCACGGGTCGGTCCTGCGCTTCTCCGAATAGCCGTTCTCGGGATTGACGAAGATGCGGATCTTGATGGCGTTGAAGCCGGCGGCGCCCAGGATCGCCAGAATGTCCTGCCTGCGGCCGTCGGCGTAGAAGACGGCCCCGTCGGCCTCGTCCTGCGGGATCCAGGTGATGTCGGCGCCCAGCAGGAACGGGCCGGGGCGGGCGCCGGGCTCCGCCGCCTGGGGGCGGGCCGCCAGGGCGGGCGCCGCCGACAGCAGGGGCAGGGCGGTCAGGCCGGCGGCGAAGGT
>JASGDR010000351.1:0-19668 GCA_047607095.1 Caulobacter sp. | reverse complement strand
CTGCTGTTCAACGACGGCTGGCGGATGGCGACCGGCGACGCCCAGGGGGCCGCGGCGGTCGAATTCGACGCCGCCGCCTGGAAGCCGGTCACCCTGCCCCGGGCCTTCAACGAGGACGAGGCCTTCGCCCGCGACATCCACGAGCATTCGACCGGGATCACCTGGTACCGCAAGCGCTTCGTGCTGCCGGCCGACAAGGGCCCGGCGGTCGGCGGCCGCGCCGTCCTCGACTTCGAGGGCGTGCGGCAGGCCGGCGAGGTCTACGTCAACGGCGTGCCGGCCGGCGGCCACGAGAACGGGGTCACCGCCTTCGGCGTCGATGCGACCGAGCTGCTCAAGCCCGCCCCGTTCGTGAACGTCATCGCCGTGCGGGTCGACAACGACTGGAAGTACAAGGAACGCGCCACCGGCAGCGGCTTCCAGTGGAACAACAACAATTTCAATGTGAACTACGGCGGGATCCACCGCGCGGTGCGGCTGCACCTGACCGGCGACCTGCACCAGACCCTGCCGCTCTATTCCAGCCTGGGCACGACGGGCGTCTATGTCTGGGCCGACCGGTTCGACATCAAGGGCCGCAAGGCGACCATCCACGCCGAGAGCCAGGTGAGGAACGACGGGACCCGTCCGCGCACCTTCACCTATCGCGTCGCCCTGAAGGACGCCGACGGCAAGCCGGCCGGTGAGTTCACCGCCCCGGCCGTGACCATCGCGCCGGGCGAGACCAAAACCGTCTCGGCCGCCGCCCCGCTGAAGAACCTGAACTTCTGGAGCTGGGGCTACGGCTATCTCTACGCGGTGACCACCGAGCTGGTGGAGGACGGCGAGGTGGTCGACAGCGCCCTGACCCGCACCGGCTTCCGCAAGACCGAGTTCCGGAACGGGACGATCTTCCTCAACGACCGCGCCATCCAGGTGCACGGCTACGCCCAGCGCACCAGCAACGAGTGGCCGGCGCTGGGCACCGACATCCCGCCGTGGATTAGCGACCTTTCCAACGGCCTGATGGTGGAAAGCGGCGGCAACCTGGTGCGCTGGATGCACATCGCCCCCGCCCGCCAGGACGTGGAAAGCGCCGACCGCGTGGGGCTGATGCAGGCCATGCCCGCCGGCGACGCCGAAAGCGACGTCACCGGCCGCCGCTGGGAGCAGCGGGTCGAGGCCATGCGCGACGCCATCGTCGCCTTCCGCAACAACCCCTCGATCCTGTTCTACGAAGGCGGCAACGAGAACATCAGCGAGGCCCACATGGGCGAGCTGAAGGCCGTGCGCGACCAGTTCGACCCGCACGGCGGCCGGGCCATCGGCTCGCGCGAGATGCTCGACAGCAAGGTCGCCGAGTACGGCGGCGAGATGCTCTACATCAACAAGAGCGCCGGCAAGCCGATGTGGGCGATGGAGTATTCCCGCGACGAGTCGGCGCGGAAGTTCCAGGACGCCTTCACCCCGCCGTTCCACGCCGACAGCCCCGACTACAACCGCAACCAGGACAGCATGGTCGCCGAGACCGTGCGCCGCTGGTTCGACTACTGGCGCGAACGGCCGGGCGGCGGCGACCGGGTGAGCTCCGGCGGGGTGAACATCATCTTCTCCGACAGCAACACCCACTTCCGCGGCGACAACAACTACCGCCGCAGCGGCGAGGTGGACGCCATGCGCATCCCCAAGGAGGGCTTCTTCGCCCACCAAGTGATGTGGGACGGCTGGGTCGACGTGGAGCGGCCGCGCGCCCACATCGTCGGCCACTGGAACTATGCGCCGGGCGTGACGAAGGACGTCACGGTGGTGTCGAGCGCCGACAGCGTCGAGCTCGTCCTGAACGACAAGTCGCTGGGCAAAGGCGTGAAGTCGGACGGCTTCCTCTTCACCTTCAAGGGCGTGGCTTATGCGCCCGGAACCGTGGTCGCCATCGCCCGCGACGCCAAGGGCAAGGAAGTCGCCCGCGACGAGCGGGTCACGACCGGCCCCGCCGTCGCCCTGAAGCTGACGCCGCGCACCGGTCCGGGAGGCTGGAAGGCCGACGCCGCCGACGTGGCGCTGGTCGATGTCGAGGCGGTGGACGCAGCTGGCCGCCGCGTGCCGACGGCGCTGGACATGGTGGCCTTCAACGTGGCGGGTCCGGCCGAGTGGCGGGGCGGCATCGCCCAGGGCGACTCCAAGAGCGCGGCCAAGCCGACCGACACCCCGGTCTCGGCCTCGGGCGAGCCGGTGACCAAGGGCCCGGCGGGCGTCGATGCGGTGACCCAGTACGCCGGCGCCAACCGCAAGGACGACAACTACATCCTGGCCAAGACCTTGCCGGTGGAAGGCGGCGTCAATCGCGTGGCCCTGCGCTCGACCCTCGCGGCCGGCAAGGTGACGGTGACCGCCACCGCCGAGGGGCTGAAGCCGGCGACGATCACGCTGGACGCCGTCGCCGCGACCGTCGACGCCCCGCTCCTGCCCGTCAGCCTGGCGCGCGGTCCGACGCCCGCGACGCCGGCGTTCAAGGTCCGCCGCGACACCTTGCGGCCCGTGAAGATCATCGCCGGCTCAAACGCCGCCACGGCCGGGGCCACCACCGACGACGACGAGGCCACGCACTGGGCCAGCGACGGCCAGCTGGCCAACGCCTGGATCGAGTACGACCTCGGCAAGCCCCAGGTCGCCGACGAGGTGGTGCTGAAGCTGATCGGCTGGCGCCTGCGCTCCTATCCGCTGCGCATCACCATGGACGGCCAGGTGGTCTACGAAGGCGAGGCGCCCAAGAGCCTGGGCTATGTCACCCTGCCGCTCAAGCCGGTGAAGGGTCAGCGCCTGCGCATCGCCCTGACCGGCGCCACGGCCGACCGCGACGGCTTCGGCAAGATCGTCGAGATCACCGGCGCCAAGGCCGGCTTCGACACCGGCGCCGAGAAGGTCAAGGCCGGCGGAGCCCTGGGGATCATCGAGGCGGAGATCTATCGGACGCGATAGGGCTCGGCTGGCGGGGCTCGACACCGCTCGCCGGGAAGGTCAAGCTATCGGTCATATCAACCCTTGGTTATGGGCGCTCAGCGCTCTGTCGACGGTGCAAGGATGACCGAGCCCGCGCTCCCCCCGACAGACCCTCAGGCGCTGGCCGCAGCGAACACGCCCAACTACCCCGAACGGGCCAACATCGTTCTGGCCGTGGTCGCCATAGTCTTGATACTAGCACCGCCGATCGCAGCGCTGATGAACATAGAGCATGGCGGGCTCATCACCTACCTCCTGCCCTGGGCCTTCTGGTTCCTCATCGCCGTTAGGTGGTCCGCCGTAGACGCCCGTCGCCGCGACACCTACTACCTAGGCGTCAAGGAGACCTACGGCCTGACCCAGGCGCAGTTCGAAGCCCTGTGGCGCGACAAGTCGCCCTCCAGTTCAACGCTGATGGCCGCGACCCTCGTCTCGATGGCCTACCTCGTCATAACCTACATTGTCGACTTCATTCGCAGCGACGACATCCTCGGATATCAAGGCAACGGGCTCTGGTTCGCCATCGCCCGGGTAGCGCTGCTGGGGGTGTCACTCGCGGCCGCCCTGCTCCTGGCAATGATGCCGGTGTTCGCCTGCCAGGATGACACCAAGGTCCCGCCCGTCGCCGAGACCTCAACCTCCCTGCTGCAACTTCAGGAGCGCGACCGAAACGACATCCAGATCATCGGCATCGAGGTCGAACTGTCGACGCTCTCAAAACGCGTCGAAGCCTACACCTTGGAAAGCACCCTGCTCAGCGCCCTGGCGTTCTCGGCCTTCATCACCATCCAGTATTCAGGCAAGGAGCTAGAAAAGCTGGATTTCTCGCTGCTGTACGCCTGCCTATCGCTGGCCAGCCTGAAAACCTGCCAGGCTACCGCGCTGGGGTTCATTGTCACCCATACCAAGGCGCTCACCTGCCTCTGGCTACTAGGGTGCTCGATTTCGTTTCTTGCAGTGCTGGTGGCGCGGCTACGATTCAACGAGGCGCACCGCTACAATGACGAGATCGTCAAGATCGCCCAGAAGCTCAACGATCGGGAGAATGCTGCGCCGGCCGGCGAATCAGATCTGGTCAAGGCGCTTACCGAAGAGATCGCGAATTTGCTCAGGCGCGCTCAACTCGGGATGAGCTACCTGAAACCAATGATTTCGTTCATCAAGTTCCTGCGCGATATTGGGGTCATCTGCTTCATTCTGGCTATAGCGACCTGCGGCCTGCAATTTGCCCATTGGGTAGGCCCAACCATCTTGGCGTTCTTCTTCGTCGCCTACCTTCTCGGGCACGGCGATCGCATCCGTCACGAGATCGGCTTTATGCCCCATCTGAAATCGACCATCATGGCCGTCATCCAGCGCGCCCGATAAACCTCGCGACGCGATCGTGTTCTTCCGGCGTTAAATCCCGCCGCAAAGGCGCGCCCCGATCACCTGAATTTTCCGTAATGATTTCTTATATTTAATCTACATTTCAAGCGTTTAATTTGAGATCGACGTTCCCGGACGGCTAGACCTTCCCCCGGGATTGAGGGGAAGTCAGATGTCCAAGTCCGTGTTGTTCGCCGGGGCCGCCCTGGCGCTGTTCACCGCTATCGGGATCGCGGGGAACGCCCAAGCGGCCGACGCGCCGCAGGCCGCCCAGGCGCCGGTTCCGACCGGCCCGACCAGCCAGGCGCCGATGGACGACGCCGCCCAGAAGGGCGTGCTGGTGTTCACGCCGGACTTCTTCTCCACCCTGCGCCCCAACACCGCGCTCGACATGGTCGATCGCCTGCCCGGCTTCGTGATCGACGACGGTTCGGGCGCCCGCGGCTTCGAAGGCGCGGTCGGCAACATCCTGATCAACAACAACCGTCCGGCCTCGAAGAACGACACCGGCTCGAACGTGCTGTCGCGCACCCCGGCCAACCAGGTCGAGCGCATCGAGCTGATCCGCGGCGGCGCGCCGGGCATCGACATGCAGGGCTACGGCGTCGTCGCCAACGTGATCCTGAAGAAGGGCGTCAGCCGCCAGTCGGTGTTGACCCACACCTCGATGCTGTTCGACGGCGGCAAGGACCTCTTCGGCGGCTCCTACCAGTTCACCGCCCGCAACGGCGAAAGAAGCTGGGGCGTCACCCTGTCAGACGGCATCAGCTCCAGCGACTCCAACGGCGCTGGAACCCTGACCCGCCGCAATCCGGACGGCTCCACCGACTCCCGCCGCTATCGCGACGAAAGCTATCTGAACGACGGCTACGGCGGCAGCACCTCGATCCGCGGCAACTTCTCGGGTCCCGTCGCCGGCGGCAAGCTGGAAGCCACCGCCAAATACGGGATCAGCAACTGGGACGAATGGCAGGAGACCGCCTCGTCCACCGCCTTCCGCCGCAGCGCCTATGACGACGACACCAAGTCGGGCGAGATGGGCCTGACCTACACCCGTCCGCTGGCCCCGCGCTGGGCGCTGGAGACCCGGGCGATCCACGAATTCAGCACCTATGACGAGGTCTCGACCTACGACCAGACCGTGGGCGGAGCGACCAGCGGCCAGGAGCGCTTCACCGCCGAGGGCAAGACCTCGGAATCGATCCTGCGCGCCCTGGTCCGCCACGAGCGCTCGGCCGGACTGACGATCGAAGCCGGCGGCGAGGTCGCCTACAACATGCTCGACGTCGACCAGGCCTATTCGGTGGGCGGAAACCCGGTCACCCTGCCCTCGGCCTCGGTCAAGGTCGAGGAACTGCGCGGCGAACTGTTCGCCAAGGGCACCTGGCGGGTCAGCCCCAAGCTGACCCTGGAGGGCGGCGTCCGCCTGGAGAGCTCGACCATCACCCAGTCGGGCGACGCCGACCAGGAGAAGAGCTTCTTCTACGCCAAGCCCCGCTTCCAGGCGACCTGGACCCCCAAGGCCGGCCACCAGGTCCGCTTCCGCTTCGAGCGCGAGCTGGGCCAGCTGGACTTCGGCGACTTCGCCGCCTCGGCCGAGTTCAGCGAGGGCAACGTCTACGCCGGCAACGTCAATCTCGTGCCCGAGCAGCGCTGGATTTCCGAACTGAGCTACGAGCGCCGGTTCTGGGGCCAGGGCGTGGTCGCCATCACCCTGCGCCACGACGAGATCATCGGCGTGATCGACCGCCTGCCCATCGGCGACGACCAGTCGGCCACCGGCAACATCGGCGACGGCACGCTGGACAAGCTGGCGCTGAACATCGTGGTGCCCACCGACAAGCTGGGCCTGAAGGGCGGCCGCTTCACCTTCAAGAACGACTGGAACCAGACCCGCGTCACCGACCCGACCACCGGCCAGGAACGGCCGATCTCGCAGGTGCGCCCGACCCAGGCCAACTTCGGCTTCGAGCACGACATCGTCAGCTGGAAGACCCAGTGGGGCATCAACTGGCTGCCGCTGCTGGGCCAGGGCACCTACGGCCCCGACCAGACCAGCAAGTGGCGCGGCGCGAACTATTACGAGGCCTTCGCCGAGTACAAGCCGACCCCGACCCTGGCGATCCGCGCCCAGCTGAACATCTGGGACGACTTCGTCGTCACCCGCACGGTCTACGCCAGCCGCCACCCCCGCACGATCGACTATGTCGAGGTGCGCGACATCGATCCGCGCACCTTCATGCAGCTGCGGGTTCGCAAGACCTTCTGATCGAGACAAGCAAGTTCAGGTGCAGATGACGCATCGCGGCGCCCGTTCAGGTCCTGACGGGCGTCGCCGCGTCGTTCGACGCCTCGAACATTTACCACGCCCGTTATCGTTTCGCGCCGATCTGTTTCACTAAGCACGGCTTCGGTTCGATTCCGAAACCATTGGGGCGAGTAGAATGACGCGTATCAGGAACCTTTCGATCATCGGTCTTGCGCTGGTCCTGGCGGGCTGCGACGCCGCGCCCCGACAAAAGCAGGTGGAAGCCGCCCTGCTGGCGCAGTGGCCGCAGGTCAAGGCCGAGATGCTGGACCAGGCCGCCTTCTTCGACGACCACGCCGCGCAGTTCGAGGCCGGCGCGGCGCTGTCGGCCCACGTGTCGCGTTCGCTGGGTTCCGAGGACATGCTGAGCGCGGGCGCCAATTCGGTGGTCGCCGAAGACCGCGCCAACGCCGCCCACCTGCGCGCCATCGCCGCCGGCCAGCCGCCCAAGCTCACCGCCAACGCCTGCGCCGCCGCCAAGCCGGAACCGGGCTACAACTGCGACATCGCCTACACGGTCGAGACGGCCCAGGGCCCGGTGACCTTCAAGGACGTCCGCGTGCGCCTGCTCAAGGACGACAAGGGCTGGCGCATCGTCGGCTGAGGCCGGGGCCGGAGCGTCGCCGCCCCGGCCCTACTTCTTCGATTATTTCTTCAGGCGCTGGATCAGGGCGCTGGTCGAGGCGTCGTGGCTGCCCGCGGCGCCGGCTTCCAGCTCCGGCAGGATGCGGCCCGCCATCACCTTGCCCAGCTCGACGCCCCACTGGTCGAAGCTGTTGATCCCCCAGATGACGCCCTCGACGAAGGTCTTGTGCTCATAGAGGGCGATCAGGGCGCCGAAGGTCCGGGGCGTCAGGCGATCGAGCAGGACGAGGGTCGAGGGGCGGTTGCCGGCGAAGGTGCGCTGCGGCGCCAGGGTCGCGATCTCGGCCTCCGGAACGCCCTTGGCCTGCAGCTCGGCCACGACGTCTTCGGTGGTGCGGCCGACCATGAAGGCCTCGGCCTGGGCCAGCAGGTTCGACAGCAGCTTTTCATGCATGCCGGCCGGACCCTCGTCCGACTTGGCCAGGCCGATCAGCTCCATCGGGGTGATGTCGGTCCCCTGGTGCATGCACTGGAAATAGGCGTGCTGGACGTTGGTGCCCTCGTCGCCGAACACCACCGTGGCCGTGCCCCGCGCGGCCGGCCGGCCGTCGGGACCGACCGACTTGCCGTTGCTCTCCATCTCCAGCTGCTGGAGGAACGAGGCCAGGCGGCGCAGACGGTGCGAGTACGGAACGACCGAGCGGGCGCGGCGGTCCAGGCCGTTGCGGTTGAAGATCTGGGCCAGGGCCACCAGCACCGGGGCGTTCTTTTCCAGCGGGGCGTTGGCGAAGTGGGCGTCCATCTCGGCCGCGCCGTCGAGGAAGCCCTGGAACACGTCCCAGCCGGCGGCGACCGCCACCGACAGGCTGACCGCCGACCACAGCGAATAGCGGCCGCCGACCCAGTCCCAGAAGCCGAACACCCGCTCCTCCGCCACCCCGAAAGCCGAGGTCTTGTCGAGCGCCGTCGACACGGCGGCCAGGTGGGCGTTGGCGCCCTCTTCGCCCAGGGCCGCGACCAGCCAGGCGCGGGCGGCGGCGGCGTTGGACATGGTCTCCTGGGTGGTGAAGGTCTTGGAGACCACCACGACCAGGGTTTCCTCCGGGTCGAGGTCGGCCGTGGTCAGCAGGAACTCCGCGCCGTCGACATTGGCCACGAAGCGCAGGTCGATTTCCGTCTTCACCGGGCGCAAGGCGTCCCACAGCAGGCGCGGACCAAGGTCGCTGCCGCCGATGCCGATATGCAGGATGGCCTTGAACGGCTTGCCCGTGGTGCCCTTGATCGCGCCCGAGCGGACGGCCTCGGAAAAGGCCTTCATCCGTGAGCGGACGGCCTCGACCTCGGCCATCACCGGAACGCCTTGCGCCTCGATGTCGGCGCCGGCCTTGGCCCGCAGGGCCACGTGCAGCACGGCGCGGCCTTCGGAGCTGTTGATCGCCTCGCCGCCCAGCATGCGGGCGCGAGCGCCTTCGACGTCGGCCGCGTGGGCCAGATCCAGCGCGGCTTCCAGGCCGGCCTCGTCCCAGGCCTGCTTGGAGAGATCGAGATGCATGCCGGCGACGTCGAGGGTCAGGGTTTCGAGACGTTGGGGCTCGGCGTCGAAGAACTCGACGATGCGCTTCTCCCCGGCAGCCTTGGCAGCGGTTTCCAGGCGGGTCCAGGCGGCGTCGAGGTCGGACACTAGCGTCTCCTATGGTGGTAAAACCGTGTTTACGGACGCGGGCTTACCAAAGGTCAGTCTCGACGTCATGAAGACCAATGACGTTTTTCGCCCGGAGCTAGCGATGTCCTGCGACGCGATCGCCTTTTCCGCCATGCTGTGGCTGGCCTCGACCGGTTCGGCGGCGCCCGTCGACCAGGCGCCGGCCGTGGTTCAGCAGGGCCAGGCCCCGCCTTCGGTGGCGGGCGAGCCGCTGTTCGCCGACATCGTCAAGCGGGCCGCCGCGCTGAAGGGCCGGACGGAGGCCTACCGCCAGGGCCTGCCGAAGGATCCGGCCGCCGCCGCGCCGCCGCTGGCCGGCTTCACCGCCTTCAAGGCCGAGATCGAGGCGCTGTCGGCGCTCGACATGAAGGGCCACGTCACGCTGAAGGAGCGCGGCGCGGTCGACGACCTGAAATGCATCCTGCGCGGCATCAGCCAGGACCTGCCCGAAAAGCTCTCGGCCATGAGCGCCGCCAAGACCGTCAAGGACCAGGACCTGGCCCTGCGCGACATGGTCTATCTGCTGAACGACAACGTCGAGGTCATCACCGCGCCCCCGCAGCCGGCGGCGTAGCGCGCCTCAAGCGTCCTTGTACTTCACCGCGCAGCCGTAGGGCTGGCTGGCCGGCACGGCGACCTTGCGGCCGGCCTTGAGGTCGGAGAGCGCGGCGGCGACATAGTTCCTGGCCCCAGCGATGTCCTCGACCTTGTTGCTGGGCTTGTCGTCGATGGCGCCCTGGTAGACGACCTGGCCGGCCGGATCGATGACGAACATGTGCGGCGTGGTCTTGGCCTTGTAGGCGGTGGCGATCACGCCGTCGGAGTCGAGCAGCAGGGTGGTCGGCTTGGCGCCCTTGGCCTTCATCCAGGTCTTGGCCGTTTCGCCGTCGGGGAAGTAGCCCTGCTTGCCGGGAGCCGAGGAGGCGACGCTGAGCCAGACCACGCCGTCTGCGGTGGCGGCCTGCTGCAGGCCCTGCATGTTCCCCGAATAATGCTTCTTCACATAGGGGCAGCCCTCGTTGACCCATTCGAGCACGACGGTCTTGCCCTTGAACTCGGCCAGCGAGCGGGTCTTGCCGTCGATGTCCTTGGCGGTGAAGGCCGGGGCCGGCGCGGCGAGCGCCAGGGTCGGGGCGAGCACGACCAGCGGAGCGCTGGCGACGATCAGGCGACGGGTGATCATGGGGGAACCTCCGAGGGGACGACAGTCGGCTTTGCGAGACATTCTCACGGATCACCCTGCGGTGGAACAGCGCACCGGACGCGCAATCTTTTGTCGCGAACGGCCAAGCTTCACCTTGCCCGCTTGATCCGCCGCATTTCGGCCGCCAGAAGACGGCATCGCTCGCCCCGTTTCATCCCGAACGCCACGACCATGACGCTCCGCTCCAAGCTTTCCCTCGTCGCCGCTCTCGGCCTTGGCCTCCTTGGCGGCCTCACCCTGGCCGGCTGCACGACGACCAAGGAGACGACCGTCTTCGTGCCGATGACGGCCCCGACCCCGCCCAGCTCGCTGACGCCGCAGCCGGTCATGCTGTTCAACCAGTCCAAGGAGGGGCGCAAGCTCTTCACCCTGGAGGCGGAGTTCCCCTATTGCGACGTCGAGACCGGCAAGGTCATCGTCGTGCCGCGCTGGTACGTCACCGACTTCGCCAGCGTGCCGTGGTACGGCCAGGGCTTCATCGACCCGCAGGGACCGACAGCGCGCGCCGCCATCGTCCATGACTGGCTCTACGCCGTGGGCGAACCGGGCAAGCGGGCCGAGGCCGACGCCATTTTCCTGCGCGCCATGCTGAAGTACGGGGTGAAGCCCTTCCAGGCCAACCTCGCCTACCAGGCCGTGCGCACCGGCGGCGAGAAGGGCTACGCCCTGCCCGGCGACTGGACGTTCATCGATCCCCGCCGGCAGGAGGTGCGCCAGCCGCCGCCCTTCGCCCGCCCCAAGACCGGCGCGGTGCGGATCCTGCCGCGCTGCCAGGGCTTCGAGGCCCTGATCCAGACCGGCTGGCGGGCCTATCCCCTGCCCAAGCCCGTCATCGTCGCCCCGCCACCGGTGACCACCACCAGGACGCCGATGGATGGGGTGAAGGAACGCCTGCCCTGGGGTGGTAAGAAGAAGTAAGGGGCCGCTAGCGGTGGCGGAAACGAACCACCGCGGCGAGGCCCAGCAGCAGCGCGGCCATGGCCAGCAGCGCCGGGTTCGGCGCCCGGCCGGTCGCCAGGGGCCATGCGGCAGCCAGCCCCAGAGCGAGAGCGATCGCCACGAGCGCCCCAGCGCGTCCCCGAAGGTTGCGGATAAGATCGTCCATGGGTTGAAACTTCCACAGGACGCGCAGGCCGACAAGGTCGAACGCCTTCCACCATTGCCGAACTTTCCCCGCGATCTTACGGCTAGGCCATGCTCGACGTCCTATGGACCCTTAGGGGTTCGATCCCGCTGAACCCGACAGCTTCCTACGGCGGCGTGCTCGACCGCGTGGCAACCATGCTCGAGCAGCAGAAGAAGCCGGTCAGGCGCGCCGACGCCAACGCCGTGACCTTCAACGTGCCGCTCTGGCGTCGCGAGCGGAGCTGGAAGGCCCTGACGCTCTATAACGAGGGCCGTTTCTCGACCGAGCACGGGCTGGACGGGCGCGTGCTGCGCTATCGGCTAAGTTGCCTGCACCTGTTCGTGGGCTGCATCGTGCTGGCGGCGGGCCTGACCCTGATTGCCCTCCAGGCGACGCCGCTCGACCACGACGCCGCCTATGGCAATGTCGGCTTCGTCGCCGCGGTCTACGCCCTGAACATGCTGGTGGGCTGGTTCCGAGCCACGCGGGTGATCCGCGAGGCCGTACGGGGCGGCTAGAGCTTTCGGGCGAAGCCTGACGAAAGAGGCTTCCGAAAGGTTCGGTTCAGCCCGCCGCCTTGGCCGCCGCCAGCCGCAGGCCAAGGCCCACGAACAGCGCGCCCATGGCCCGCTGCAGCCACAGCGCCACCTTGGCGTTGCGGCGCAGGCCCGCTGTCAGCCGCGCCGCCAGCATGACCAGGACGAGGTTGATGAGGATCGCCAGCACGTTGCTGGTCACGCCCAGCAGAACCAGCTGCACGGTCGGATGGCCGGTCGCCGGTTCGACGAACTGCGGCAGCAGAGCGACGTAGAACACCGCCACCTTGGGATTGAGCACATCGCTCCAGAAGCCCTGCCAGAACACCGCCCGCAGGCCGCGCCCGCGCATCTCGCCGCCGGCCAGCTCGCTCGTCGCCGTGCTGCTGAAGAGGGCGCGAACGCCGAGATAGACCAGATAGGCCGCGCCCGCCCATTTGACGATCAGGAAGGCCGTCGCCGAAGCCAGCAGCAGGGCCGAAAGGCCGGCGACCGCCGCCGCCAGATGCACATAGGCGCCGGCGTTGATGCCCAGCGCGGCCATGACGCCGGCCCGCCGCCCCTGGGCCAGGGTGCGGGTCAGCATGTAGGCCATGTCGGGCCCGGGGACGAGCACCAGGACGATGCTGGCCGCGACGAACAGGAGATAGGCGTGCGGGCTCATGCGCCCACGATCGCCCGGCGGCGGCGCAATGCAACCGAAGATCGCGCGCCGCCCCGCCACGCGGGGCGGATGCTCAGCCCTTGGCCGCCTTTTCGACCGCCTCGATCACCAGGCCCTCGGTCAGCAGCTGGGGCAGGATGGCGGGGGCGCCGCCGCTCTTGGGATAGACCAGATAGAGCGGCACGCCGGCCCGGCCGTGCTCGGCCAGGGCCGCGGCGATCGTGGCGTCGCGCTTCGTCCAGTCGGCCTTCAGCAGGACGGCGTTCGACGTCTTGAAGGCGTCGGCGAGGCGGGCGCCGGAAAGGGCGGTCTTCTCGTTGACCTTGCAGGTCACGCACCAGTCGGCGGTGAAGTCGACCATCACCACCTTACCCTCGGCTTGCAGGGCGGCGACGCGCTCGGGGCTCCAGGGCTCGGCGGCCAGGCCGGGACCGGCGGCCTCGGCGACCTGCGGGCCGGCCGCGGCGGCGGGGACCGGAGCCCGCAGCGCGCCGACGGTCAGGGCGATCCCGCCCGCTAGGCCGGCCAAGGCGAAGCCGAAGGCGACCAGCGGGGTCTTGCCGGCGAAGCGGCGGGTCTCGCCCAGGCCGTAGGCCCAGGCGGCGAAGGCGACCAGCACGGCGGCGGCCAGCAGCAGGGCCAGGGCGATCCCGCCGGCCTGCTGGCTGAACACCCAGACCAGCCAGGCGGCCGCGCCGTACATCGGGAAGGCCAGGGCGTGCTTGAGCACGTCCATCCAGGCGCCGGGCCGGGGCAGCGCCTTCAGCAGGCCGGGCGCGAAGGCCAGAATCACGAACGGCGCGGCGAAGCCCAGCGCCAGGGCCAGGAACACCAGCAGGGCGAAGGCCGGCGGCTGGGTCAGGGCGAAGCCGAGGGCCCCGGCCATGAACGGCGCGGTGCAGGGCGCGGCGACGATCACCGCCAGGGCGCCGGTCAGGAAGGCCCCGCCCAGGCCCGAACCGCCCTGCACGCGTCCGGCCGCGCCCTGCGCGGCGGCGCCGACCTCGAACACGCCCGACAGGTTCAGGGCCACCAGCAGCATCAGGAGGGCCAGCACCGCCACCACGGCCGGCGACTGCAGCTGGAAGCCCCAGCCCACGGCCTCGCCGCCGGCGCGGACGGCGATCAACAGGCCGGCCAGGGCCAGGAAGGTCGCCACCACCCCGACGAGGAAGGCCAGGCCCTGCGCGCGGGTCTTGCCGGCGTCATGGGCGTGGGCCGCGAGGCTGGCGGCCTTCATCGACAGCACCGGGAAGACGCAGGGCATCAGATTGAGGATCAGGCCGCCGAGAAAGGCGAACAGCAGGGCCGCCGGCAGGCCGCCGACGCCCGAGGCGTCCGGCGCGTCGCCGCTCGACGAAGCAGAGCCGCCGGTCGAACCGGCGCCGGCCGCGGGCAGCGAGCCTAGCCCTACAGAGCCCGGAAGGGGCGCTCCCTCGACGGCGGTGATCTCGTAGGAACCGCCCTTGGTGGCGAGCACGCCGACCAGTTCCGTCACCGGCTCGGTGGCCTCGGGCCCGAAGGCGAAGCCGGGAGCGAGGGTCAGGGTCAGGCCTTCGGGCCCGCGCCCGATGGCCTGGGGCGCGGCGTGGTCGATGACCTGGCCCGAATAGGGGAAGAAATAGGCGTCGGTGAAATCGCCGCCCTTGAGGGCCGCGCCGGTGACCGACAGCTGCACCTTGTCGCCGTCGCGGGTCCACACGGCCTTGAGGCCGGCGGGCTTGGGGGCCTTGGCCAGCACGGTCGCGACCGCCTCGCCCCACTTGGGATCAGGCTTGGCCGGGCCGGCGACGACCGGCAGGGTCAGGGTGACCACCGCGTCCTCGGGAACGCAGATCTCCTCGCAGACCAGGAAGGCGGCGGCGGCCTTCAGCGTCACGGTCTGGCCGGGCCGGGCCGAGGCCGGCACGGTGATCGGCACGGGCAGCAGCACCTCGCCGTTGTAGGCGTAGTCCTGAAGAGGCCCGACGCGCACGCGCTCGGGAGTCGGCCAGACGATGTCGCCGGCGGTCCAGCCGGCCGGCAGGGTCCAGACGATCTTGGTGGCGTCGCCGGCGTCGCCGGGATTGCGCCAGTAGGTGTGCCAGTGGGTCTGGATCTTCTGGCGCAGGGCCACGAACACCGTCGAGCCGGGCACGGCGGCGGCCTCCTGCGAGACCAGCTCGACCTCGAGGTGGCCGGTCTTGACCACCTCGGCGCGGGCGGGCGACGCGGCGACGGCGAAAAGGGCCAGCGGGGCCAGAACGGCGGCGAACAACCTGCGCAACAGCATCGGCGACCTTGCAAAGAAAACTCGCGAAGACACATGGCCCGTGCGCGCGCTCTCGACAACCTTCAAGCGGTCGTGGTCAGGTCGGGAACCGCTTCGGACCAGGGGAACGCATGCCCGCTTCGTTTGACGACATCGAGATCGGCCAGGTCGTGACGCTGGGAACGACGGTGGTGGACGAGCGGGCCCTGACCGCCTTCATCGCCGCCTTCCAGCCCGGTTGGGACCCGGCCCAGGGCGCGCCCGACGCCATGGTCTTCGCCATCTGGACGCGGCTCGACAGCGAGGCGACGGCCGACTGGCCGCAGACCAAGCGGGTCGGCGTCGACGCCCTGCGCTGGCTGCGCAATCCACCGGCGGGCGAACTGCTGCGCGGGCGCATGACGGTGATGGGCAAGGATCCGGTCGGCGACGGCAAGGGCATCGTCATCGCCCAGCAGGACCTGCTCGACGAGGCGGGACGGCTGGTGTTCTCGTGCCTGACGCGGAGCATCTTCGCGCGCTGATCCCCTCGTCCCTTGCGGGAGAGGGCGGCCCTGCGAAGCAGGATCGGGTGACGGGTCGAAAGCCCTCTCAGCCGCGACGGCGGATAGGCCGGGCGCGGCGTTCGATTTCCGAGACCCCCCTCATCCGTCAGCTTGGCAGACACCTTCTCCCGCAAAGGGAGAAGGAAGCGGGTCTACGCCGCCGTGGGCGTCGCGGTTTCGCGGGCCAGCAGCACGTGCACGGCGTCGGCCGAGCGGGCCTGGCGCAGCTGCTCGCGCAGTTCCGGCTGGCGCAGCATGCGCGAGACGCGGGCCAGGGCGCGCAGGTGCTGGGTATTGGCCTCGGGCGGGGCGAACAGGGCCAGGAAGAGGTCGACGGGCTTGTCGTCCAGGGCGTCGAACGCCACCGGGGTTTCCAGACGCACGAAGACGGCGCGGACGCGGTCCAGGCCCGGCACGCGGGCGTGCGGCAGGGCCACGCCCTGGCCGACGCCGGTGGAGCCGGCGGCTTCGCGCTCGATCAGGCCTTCCAGGGCGAGGTCGGAATCGACGCCCAGCACGCGGCCGGCGACGTCGGCGACGACGCCCAGCACCTGACGCTTGTCCTTGGCGCTGACGCGCAGGGTCACAGCCCCCTGGTCAAGAAGATCGCCGATCGTCATGGACTTCAACTAGCTCGCTCTATGCCGGCCGCCGAAAGCACGGCCGCCGCGGTCCCGGAAACGCGCCGGGACCGCTTAGGCTCCAGCTAGCTCAGGGTCGAGCCGTTTCCGTTTGGCGACTTGGTGCGCTCGGGGTCGATCCAGCCGATATTTCCGTCCGGCCGGCGGTAGACCACCGACAATCCGCCATGGGCGGCGTTCCTAAACACGATTGCCTGGGACTCGGTCAAGTCCAGTTCCATGACAGCCATGGAAACGGTCATCGTCTTCAGGGCGGCCTGGGTTTCGGCGATAACCATGGCCGACGGGGCGCCGGCGGGGTGGGCTTCTTCCACCGCCCAGTCCTCGTCGTCGGCTTCCTCGGCCTCGGGGGCGCGCAGGACGTAGAAGGCGGCGTTTTCCGCCTGCTTGGCGGTGGCGGCGATCGAATGGCTCTTCAGCCGCTGCTTGTAGCGCCTTATGCGCGTCTCGATCTTCGCCAGGGCCTGGTCGAACGCCATGTGGGCGTCGCCGCCGGAGCCGTGGCTCAGAAGCTGCTGGCCCGAAGCCAGCTTGACCGAGCAATCGACACGGAAGGCGTAGCCCTCCTTGCTGATCACGACGTCGGCGTCACCGCCGCGGTCGAAATACTTACCGATGCTCAGGGCGATTTCGTCGGCGACTCGCGCTCGCAGAGCCTCACCAACGTCGACATGCTTGCCGGAGATTTGGACTTGCATGCCCTATCAACGCGCCCGTCCGAGGGCGGTGTCAAGCGGGAGGAAAACCGCCTCAGAAGAGTCCCGAAAAGACCCCGATCAGCCTCTTGACGGCGGCCGTCACGACACCCGCGCTGACAAAAAGCAGGGCCGTGCTGCCGGCCGCCATCAGGTAGCCGAGCAGGGCCAGCAGGCCGTCGCGCTGCAGAAGAGCCAGGGCCAGCACGGCCACGGTGGCCCCAGGGGCCAGATTTCCAAGGGGAATCGGCAACACCAGCACCAGGGCCAGCAGGGTGCAGACCACGCCGATCAGGCGCTCGCCGCCGGCCGCGAACAGGAAGCCGAGACGCGGCCGCGTCACCACCTCCAGCCGGCGCAGAACCGGCGTAATCCTGCGAAAAAGCCCCCTTAGGTCGTCGCGCTTAAGGGGTTTTTCCACCAGCCCCTCGGGCAGCCAGGGGGCGTTGGCGCCGAGCGCGATCTGGGGCGCCAGCAGCAGAATCGGCAGCGACAGCAGGGTCGAGGATCCGGGCGGCAGGGGCAGGCAGTTGAGCAGGCCGAACACCAGCAGCGTCGCCCCGAAGGCGCGGCTGTCGAAGGCTTCCAGCATCTGGCCGACGGTCAGTACGGGCCTGGGGTCGTCGCCGAACCCCTCGATCACGTCGGACAGTTTCTCGTGGCTCATGCGCGATCCTGCTTGCCCCCTTCCTATAACGCGGGAATTCGATTTCGCGCCTGCGTGAAAGCGTCGCCTTTCGACGATCTTTCGCATCGCGCCCCAAACCGCTCGACAGATGCGCGAGCAGCACCGCACACTCGCCGTGTCACTGTCTGGGGGCTTGAATGAATTTCCTGCGCACCGCCACGTTCGGCGGCCTGTTCGGCGTCACCTTCACCGTCTCGGCGGCGTTTCAGGTCGCCTGCACCCTCCTGATGCTGATCCCCGTCGTGCTGGCGCCGAACATGTTCACGATGAACGGCGCGCCGGCCGGAAATCCGGGCCAGGCGCTGGGCGTGCTGGTGTTCCTGCTGGGCGTCGGCCTGGCGATGAACGCGGCGATCTCGGCGCTCGGCTCGGGCGTCTGGCTGCTGGCCCGCAAGGCGCTGAAGCCGGTCGCCGCCTGAGGCCTCAGCAGGCTTCCTTGATCTGGCGGCGGCGCTCGACCGACGAGGGGATGCGCATCGCCTCGCGGTACTTGGCCACGGTGCGGCGGGCGATGTCGACGCCGGCCGCCTTGAGGATCTCGACGATCCGGTCGTCGGAATGGACGTCGGCCTCGCTCTTCTCGGCGTCGACCAGGCCCTTGATCTTGTGGCGCACGCTGGCGGCCGAGTGGGCCTCGCCGCCTTCCGACGACTGGATGGCCGAGGTGAAGAAGAACTTCAGCTCGAACACCCCGCGCGGCGTGGCGACGTACTTGTTGGAGGTCACCCGGCTGACCGTGCTTTCGTGCATGCCGATGGCGTCGGCGACGGTCTTCAGGTTCAACGGGCGCAGGTGCTCGACGCCGTAGGCCAGGAAGCCGTCCTGCTGGCGCACGATCTCGCTGGCCACCTTGAGGATGGTCTTGGCCCGCTGGTCGAGGCTTTTGACCAGCCAGTTGGCGCTGGCGAAGCTGTCGGAGACGAAGGTCTTTTCCTGGTCGCTGCGCGCGCCCTTGGAGACGCGGGCGTGGTAGCGCTGGTCGACCAGCACGCGCGGCAGGGTGTCGGTGTTCAGCTCGACGTGCCACATGCCGCCCAGGCCTTCGCGCACGTGGACCTCGGGCACCAGGGTCTGGGGCGGATCGCTGTGGAAGGCCGCGCCCGGACGCGGGGTCAGGCCGCGGACCTCGGCGATCATCTCGCGCAGGTCCTCGTCGTCGACGCCGCAGATCCTGCGCAGCGCGGGGAGGTCGCGGCGGGCCAGCAGGTCGAGATTGTCGAGCAGGGCGGCGATGGCCGGGTCGTAGCGGTTGGCGTCGCGCAGCTGCAGCTCCAGGCACTCGCGCACGTCGCGGGCGGCCACGCCGCAGGGCTCGAAGCCCTGGACGACCTTCAGCACGCGCTCGACGCGCTCCAGCTCGCAGCCCAGGCGCTCGGCGATCTCCCAGAGATCGGCGCGCAGGTAGCCGGCGGCGTCGACGGCGTCGATCAGGATGGCGGCGATGGCCTCGTCGGCCGGCGACAGGCCCGCCAGCAGCAGCTGGCCGTTCAGGTGTTCGGCGAGGGTCTCGGGACGGTTCAGGGCGCCTTCGAAATTGTCGTCGCCCTCGAAGCCGCCGCCGCCGCCGGCGCGCGACCAGTCGATCTGGCCGCCGGCGTGCTCGGCGCCGAAGCTCTCGCCGTCGCCGGTGGCGCGCTCGCCGGGCGAGACGTCGTCGCCGGGGGTGTCCATCTCTCGGTTGGCGGCGGCGTCGGTGACGCTTTCCATGCCCAGGTTCTCGACGGCCCGCTCGGGCTCGCCGTCGCGCTCGACCTCGCGCTCGCTGTCGTCGCGCTGCAGCAGCGGATTACGTTCGAGTTCGGCCTCTACGAAGGCTTCCAGCTCGATGTTCGACAGCTGCAGAAGCTTGATCGCCTGCTGCAGCTGCGGAGTGATGACAAGGCCCTGGCCCTGCCGGATGTCGAGTCTGGGGCTGAGCGCCAACGCGCCCTCCTGGCAAATCGAACGGAACTTACGATCGCCATTGAAAGGGCAGTCTGGTTAACGGGGCGCGAACGCCAGCAAATATCGGGCCAGTGCGACCATCCGTCCTCGGAAAAAGAAAAAGGCCTTGCAGGACAAGGCCTTTCTCGAAATCCATGCGGCAGGTCGCCCCGCCTCAATCGTGCCCGAGGGCTTAAACGCGCTCGGCGAAACTGTCGCCTAAGTAAACCCGGCGCACTTCCGGATTGTCGACGATCTCCTTGGGCGAGCCTTCGAACAGCACCTCGCCGGCGGCGATGATCGAGGCCCGGTCCACCATGTCCAGCGTCTCGCGGACGTTGTGGTCGGTGATCAGGATGCCGATGCCGCGGTTCTTGAGGTAGTTCACCACCTCGCGGATGTCCGAAATCGCCAGGGGATCGATGCCGGCGAAGGGCTCGTCCAGCAGCATGAACG
>JASGDR010000350.1:0-2580 GCA_047607095.1 Caulobacter sp. | reverse complement strand
CTTCGCCTGGGACCAGTTGCCGCTGCAGGCCATGCTGATGCACGCCTGGGGCTTCAACAGCGATGGCTGGAACCTGCCCAGCTGGTCGCTGTCGGCGCTGATCGTCTGCTACGCCCTGTTCCCGTGGTTCTGGCGCGCCGCCAACTGGACCCGGCTGCCCTGGCTGCCGATCGCGGCGGCCGCCGTCGTGGTGATCGCCTTCGACGTCGCCTCGCGCAGGACCAACGGCTTCGGCTTTTCGGAGGTGTCGATCGGCCTGTCGGACCTGCCCCTGCGGATCGGCGTGCTGCGGGCCTTGCCGCTGTTCCTGCTGGGGCTATGCCTGGCGCGGGCGGTCGAGCTTTCCTGGCCGTCGGAAAAGGTGGCCAAGGTCCTGCTGACCCTGGGCTGCGCGGGGCTGGTGATCCTGCAGCTGATCGGCCGCTTCGACCTGCCGAGCCTGGCCTGCCTGGCCGCCATCATCCTCGGCGCCGGCCGCTTGCCGGTGAGGCGCCCCAAGGCCTGGATCGAGGAGGGCGCCAAGCTCTCCTTCGCCCTGTTCATCACCCACATTCTCGTCGGCGTGATCTATTGGAGCGCCGTGCACAAGCTGATCGACACCGTGCCGATCGGTATCGGCTGGCAGTGGCTGATGTGGCTGGCCGGCTTCCCGCTGGCGATCGGCGCGGCGTGGCTGTTCCACACCTATATCGACCAGCCGGTGCAGGACCGGATCATGCCGTGGGTGCGGGGGCGCTAGGAGCGCCGAGCGGTTCTGCGTCCTTCGAGGCCCGCCGCGCGGGCGCCTCAGGATGAGGAGCTTCTTGCGCTGAATTCCTCATCCTGAGGTGCGAGGCGCAGCCGAGCCTCGAAGGACGCAGGGCCTCAGACCGCGTCGAGCCCGATATCCAGCACAGGCGCCGAATGGGTGAGCGCTCCGACGCTGATGACGTCGACGCCCGTCTCGGCGATGGCGCGGACGGTGGTCAGGTTCACCCCGCCCGAGGCCTCCAGCACCGCGCGGCCCTTGGCCAGCGCCACGGCGGTCTTCAGGTCGTCGAGGCTGAAATTGTCGAGCATGACGACGTCGGGGCCGTGCCTGAGGGCGTCTTCCAGCTGGTCCAGGCCGTCGACCTCGACCTCGACCTTGACCAGATGGCCGGCGAAAGCGCGGGCGCGGCGGACGGCTTCGCCGACCCCGCCGCAGGCGGCGACGTGGTTGTCCTTGATCAGGATGGCGTCGTCGAGGCCGAAGCGGTGGTTTACCCCGCCGCCGCAGCGCACGGCGTATTTCTCCAGGGCGCGGAGCCCGGGCGTGGTCTTGCGGGTGTCGACGATGGTCGCCCCCGTGCCCTCGACGAGGCGGACATAGGCGCGGGTGAGGGTGGCGACGCCCGACAGGCGGCCCAGCAGGTTCAGCCCCGTGCGCTCGGCGGCCAGCACGGCGCGGGCGTTCCCCTCGGCGCGGGCCAGCACCGTTCCGGGCGTCGCATCGGCGCCGTCCGGCGTGACGATCTCGAAGGTCGCGGTCGGGTCGAGGGCGGCGAGGGCGAGGCGCGCGCAGGCCAGGCCCGAGACCCGGCCGTCCTGGCGGCTGGCGAACACCACCGAAAGCCGGGCGTCGGGGTCGATGCAGGCCAGGCCCGTGATGTCGCCGGCCCGGCCGAGATCCTCGGCCAGGGACAGATCGACGATGGGACGGACGAGAAGGTCGGGCAGCGGCTCGATACGGGGAGAGACGGTCAAAATACGCTCTTCAGGGCAATGTCGGCGTCGGGGGCGAACAGCGGTGAGACGCTGTCGTCGGCGGTCAGGAGCAGGCGCTCGGTCCAGTCGCCTTCGAACGGGCGGCGGAAGACGTGAAGCTGGGCGTGCTTGACGTCGATCACCCAGTACTCGGCGGTCCCGGCGGCGGCGTAGGCGCGGCTTTTGGAGCCGAGATCGCGCTTGAGAGACGAAAACGAGGTTTCGATGACCAGGCAAGCCTGATCGGCGCGCATGAAGAAGCCTTCGGCGTCGCGCGCAATGACCGCGCCGTCCGGGGTGAAGGCGGAGAGGTTGGATACGCGAACGGTTCCGCCGTTGAGCACTTCGTAGCGGTCCGTCAGGTCCAGCCGGGCGAGGGCCATGTTGAGCGCCAGGGACAAACGAGCGGCGGTTCGAGCGTGGGGCATCGATTCCGGCGACATCCGCACCAGCCTTCCGTCTTCGAGTTCCACGCGGGTCGCATCGTCGCGATCGAAGACACCGGCCCGGACCATGGTCTCCAGGTCGTCGACGGTGAGCAGGAACTCGGTCACGCCCTGTTCGGCGAAACCTTCGCCCGAATAGTCGAATGCGCTGTCAGATGGACCGAACGGCGTGCTCATGGTCGCGTCTCCGTTCCCCTTCCGTACCACTATTCCGCGGCGTGGCGCAAACCGACGGAGGCGGCGTCGAGGGTGACGAAGGTGCGGGCGGGCGGGGCCTTTTCAGGGAAGTCGGAACGGTAGTGGCCGCCCCGGCTTTCCTGGCGGGCGAGGGCCGCATCGACGATCAGGCGGGCGGCGACCAGGGGCGGGCAGGGGCCGTGAACGGCCTCCAGCGCGGCGACCTCGCCCT
>JASGDR010000349.1:0-4467 GCA_047607095.1 Caulobacter sp. | reverse complement strand
GACCCCCGCCAGCTTCCTGGCCGGCCAGGTCAATCTGGAGAACCAGCAGGCCGGCTACGACATCCTGCCGCGCCAGCGTCGCGACGGTCTCGACCTGTCCCTGGCTCAGGACCTGACGCCCGCGATCGAGCTTTCCGGCGAAGCCCGCGCCGGCCGGCGCAGGTTCCATCTCACCGGCGCCCCGGCCAACGCCACCATCGTCGTCGACGGGAACAATCCCTATTACGTTTCGCCGACCGGCGAGGCGTCCGAGACCATCGCCTATTCGTTCCAGCGCGAAGGCGGCGGCCAGAAGGTCGACGGGACCTCCGACACCCTGGCCCTGTCGCTGGGCGGCCAGGCGCGGCTGCCGGCCGGCTGGCGGCTCGACGGCTATGGCGCCTACGCCCTGGAGACCCTGGACGCGGTCACCTCGCGCCTGCTGCATTCGTCCCACCTGGACGAGGCGGTGGGGCTGACGGCCGACAACCCGGCCACCGCCTTCAGCACCGCCGGGGACGGCTATTTCAATCCGTTCGCCGGCGACGGCTCCAATTCCAAGACCTTGGTCGACTTCATCCTCGGGGGCTGGGGCCAGAGAAAGATCCGCAGCGACACGCGCTCGGCCAATCTGAAGCTCGACGGAACGCTGTGGAGCCTGCCGGCCGGCGCCGTCGGCCTGGCGGTCGGCGCCCAGGTTCGCCGCGAGCACCTGAAGACCGGCGGCCTGTCCTTCCTCTACACCGATGTCCCGACCAGCCTGACGCGCAAGGATGCCGGCCGAACGGTCACCGCCGCCTTCGCCGAGGCGCGGGTCCCGCTGTTTGGCCTGGCCAACGCCCGTCCCGGCCTACAGAGACTGGAGCTGTCGGCGGCCGTCCGGCGCGAGGACTATGGCGGCGAGGTTCGCAGCACCGACCCAAAGCTCGGCGCCATCTGGTCGCCGATCGCCGGCGCCACCCTGAAGGCCAGCTATGGAACCTCGTTCCGGGCCCCGGCCCTGACCGAGCTGAACGACGCGCAGATCTACGCCCCGACCATCCTGCCCAACGGCTCGGCCCAGGTGATCACCATGCTGATGTATGGCGGCAACCCTGACCTCGAGCCCGAGACGGCGACCTCCAGGACCCTGACCCTGGAACTGGCGCCGCGGCGGTTTCCGGCCTTCAAGGCCTCGGCTACCCTGTTCGACACGCGATTCAAGAACCGCATCGGCCGGCCGGCGGTGGAGAACGTGCTCACGGTGCTCTCATCGCCGGAGTTCGCCAAGTTCCGCACCTTCGTGTCGCCGGCCGCCAACGCGGCCGACTATGCCCGCGTCCAGGCGCTGATCGACGCGCCGGTGTCCTATGCGCAGGGGGTGTTTCCCACCAGCTCCTACGGGGCGATCGTCGATGCGCGCTACGTCAACACCGGCGAGCTCCGCGTGCGGGGCCTGGACGCCTCGGCCCAGTACGCCGCCCGGCTCGGGGCCGATCCCCTCGATCTTGCCGCCAGCCTGTCGTGGCTGATCGACTACCAGCGCAAGATCACCCCCGACGCCGCGGCGATCGAGCAGGCCGGCCAGGTCGGCTATCCGGCCGACCTGCGCCTGCGGGCGAGCGCGGCCTGGACCCACGGCCTCGCGACCACGACCCTGTCGCTGAACCGGGTCGGCGACCTGCACGACGACGCCGGCCGGCGGGTCGCGCCCTGGACGAGCGTCGACCTCAACCTGCGCCTTGCGCCCTCGGGCGCGGCCTGGCGCGGCGTCACGGTCAGCCTCAACGTCCAGAACCTCTTCGACCAGGACCCGCCCTTCTACGACTCGCCCCTGGCCCTGGGCTACGACCCGACCAACGCCGATCCGAGCGGCCGCGTGGTCACCGTCCTGGTGACCAAGGCCTGGTGACCAAGGCCTGGTGAGCAAAACGGCGATCAACAGCCGGTGACGGGGACCCCAGTCCCGACCTGAGCGGAGGGCGGCCCAGTCCCGTCGCCCTCCGCTCACCCTTCCTTCCCCTCTCTATCGAGGAACGCCTCCATGCGACGGCTCGCGCCGCGCCTGCTGGCCTGCGCCTGGCTGATCGCCGGCGCCGCCCAGGCCCGCCCCTATTCGATCGAGGACCTGCTCGAGCGTCAGCGTCTTGGCCCGGTCACCCTGGCGCCGGGCGATCGCTGGCTGGTGCTGTCCTCGACCGCGCCCTACCGGACGGCGACCCGCTTCGACCTCGGCTACCAGTCGGACCTGACCATCGCCCGGCTCGACGTCGTCGATCTCGAGCCGGGTCCCCGCCCCCTCCAGGCCCGCCGCCTGCTGGGCGACGACGGCTACGGATACGAGCCTGGGCCGGTGTCGCCGTCCGGCGAGAAGATGGCGGTCGCCCGCATCCAGGGCCACGACATGGAGCTGGGCGTCGTGACCCTGGCGACCGGCCAGACGGTCTGGACCGGCCTTGCCCCAGTGGCGAACTTCTTCGGCCGCACGATGCAGTGGCGCGGCGAGGACGAGCTGGTGGCGGTGGTCCGCGATCCCGACGCCCCCAGCTTCACGCCGGTTTACGACTGGCAGGTGCAAAGACGGCTGCAGGACGCCTGGCGCGCCACGGCCCAGGGCGGCGTCGGCCAGACGCTCGTCGGCAGCGGCCGCTATCTCGATCAGCATCGCCCAAGCCCGCCTCGCCGCCTGGTCCGCATCGACGCCGCCACCGGCCGCTCGCGCCAGATCGCGCTGGGCGACGTCATGGACCTGGAGCTGTCGCCCGACGGACGCCAGCTGGCCGTCCTTGCGGCCGCGCAGGCCGTGCAGCCGGACCCAGGTCTGCCCGCCGGCACGGCCGAGCCCTTTCGCCGCCATCGCCTGGCGGTCATCGACGTCGAGACCGGGGCTGCCTGGTCGCCCTGCCCGGCCTGCGAGTTCGCGGTCGATCTGCTAGACTGGTCGCCGAGCGGCCGCCAGCTCCTGGCCTATGGCAAGGCCGACGAGGACGGCTGGGCGCGGGCGGCCTATTGGCGGATCATGCCCTCCACGCATCGAAGTCAGGCCCTCGACCTGGCCGGCGCGCGTCCGGCCACCGGCGCCAACATCAACGCCATGCGGCTGCCCGCCGGTCAGTGGCTGGGCGAGGCGCCGCTCGTCCTGGTCGCTTCCAACCCGGCCGGCGCGTCTTCCCGCCGCGACTGGCTGCTGGCCGGCGAGGCCGGACCGATCCTCCTGACCCGGATGCTGCCGGCCGGCGCCGATCAGCTGATGGCCGTCGACGCCCGCGGCGTGGTGATCGGCGACGGGAGGCGTCTGTGGCGGGTCACCCCGCGCGGACGGGCCGCGTCCATTCCCGTGCCGCCGGGGCTGGCCCTCACGACGGTCCCGGGCGCCGAGGGTGATCGCGGCGAGCGGTTCACGGTCAACGAGCGTCCGCCCTCGGCGGACCTGTCGCTGGCGCTGACGCCGGCGGACGGCCCTGGCGGCGCCAGCATCGTGCGGCTGGACGCCGACCGCCCCTCCCCCGTGGCCATGCTCGAGGCCGACCAGACGCCGCTGGCGGCCAGCGCCAGGACGGGCCTGAGCGTCAGCCTGCGCCGCGACGCCCACGGCGTCGAGACCGTGCTGGTCAGGCGCGCCGGCCAGAAGGAACAGCCGCCGGAGCCGGTGCTGACGCTGAACCCGACCTATGCCGCGATCGATTTTTCGTTCCCCCGTCCGATCCCCCATAAGGGACCCGACGGCCAGGCTGTGACGAGCTGGCTCTATCTGCCGCCGGGCCTCGAGCCCGGCGCCAAGGCGCCGCTGGTGGTGGTCCCCTATCCCGGCAAGGTCCTGCCCGACGCCGCGCGCGGCCTGCCGCCGCCCGGCCGCGAGCGCTTTCCCAACGTCCAGATCCTGGCGGCGGCCGGCTATGCGGTCCTAGTCCCCAGCCTGCCGGTCGATCTGTCGCGAGAGCCGATGGAGGGGACGGCCGAGGCGATCCTTGGCGTCGTCGACGCGGCCGTGACCAGAGGCGCCCCGATCGACGCCGACCGCCTGGCCCTGTGGGGCCACAGCTATGGCGGCTATGCGGTGCTGGCGGCAGCCACCCAGAGCCCGCGGTTCAAGGCGGTGATAGCCGCGGCTCCCTCCCCCGATCTGATCGGCGCCTATGGCGGCGGCTCGCCGGCCATGAACCTCGCGCCCGAGGCCGGGTATGCGGCGGGCAATCTCGCCGGCTGGTTCGAGACCGGCCAGGCCCGCATGGGCGCGCCGCCCTGGCGCGATCCGCAGCGCTATGTCCGTAACAGTCCCCTGCTGGCCGCCGACAAGGTGAGCGCCCCGGTGATGCTGGTGGTCGGCGATCTCGACGGCGACGCCAAGGGGCCGGCCTCGATGTTCAACGCCCTCTACCGCCTGCGCAAGGACGCCCTGCTGGTGACCTATCACGGCGAGGGCCATCAGATGTTCAGCCCCGGCAACCTGCGCGACCTCTATGCCCGGGCGCTGTCCTTTCTCGACGATCAGCTCGCCTCAGGGCGACG
>JASGDR010000348.1:0-6156 GCA_047607095.1 Caulobacter sp. | reverse complement strand
CTTGGGCGCCAGGCCGCCGGCGCCGAGCGAGACGTCGTAGGCCGCCACCAGCCGCTCGCCCGCGTAGAGGCTCATCCTGTGGGCGCCCTTCTCGATCACGATGCGGTCGACCGATCCCGCGACCGCCGGCGGCGGCGCCTGGGCCGTCGCCGCGCCGCAGCCGGCCAGGATCAGCGCCGCGGGCAGGGCCAGGATGGAGGTCGCGCGCACCGGTCAGAACTCCGGCGCGGCGCCGACGGGCGGCTTGATCACCTCCAGGGTCGCCGCGTGCCGGTCGTCGCCGACCGGAACCAGCCTGAACACGCCGCCCAGGGCCTCGAGCCGAGCGCTGCCGTCGGCCTCGCGCGGCAGGCTGCGGTTGCGCAGCGGAGCGACCGCGCCTGGGCCTTCCACGCTGACCAGCACGTCGGCGTCGGTCCGGTCCCACTCGGTGAACTTGAAGGTCAGCCGCATCACGGGCAGGTCGACGGGCTTGGGATCGACCGTCACGGCGGTCGCGCCGCTGGTGGTGTTGGCGTAGGACAGGTAGGTCGGGAACAGCGGCGTGAACACCCTGACCCAGCGATGGAAGTTGTTGGCGTCCTCGGGGAAGCAGATCGTCGTCCAGGCCACGCCGTCGCCGCGCGGCTCCGACTTGGGCGCGCACCAGACGATGGCGGGGCCGTTGGCGCCGCTCATCGGGACGCCGAACACCGGCGTGCCGGCCGGCATCACCGCGCCGCCGGCGAAAAGCCCCATCTTTCTGACGTCCTGGCTGAGGACGCCGGTCAGGCTGTGGGTCACGGGCAGGCTGACGATGACCTCGCGGCGCCCGATCGGGCCGGGCGCGTGAACCTCGGCCGGGCCGACGGCCTTGAGCACGCTGACGGCCGCGAAGGGCGGCGGTGCGTCCGGGGCGGCGGGTTCGTCCTGGGCGCGGGCCGGCTGTCCAGAGACGAGAAGGGCCGCGCCCAGCCAGGCGGCGGCCCCACGAACGATGATCTTCACGCCTGAACCGAGCCCCTCGCGTCGCTGCGATGCAGGCTCGGCCAAGCCGCGATCTATTTCAAGCGCGCAATCAAACGTTGAAGCGGAAGTGCATCACGTCGCCGTCCTTGACGACGTATTCCTTGCCTTCCGAACGCATCTTGCCGGCTTCCTTGGCGCCGGCCTCGCCGTTCAGCTTGACGTAGTCGTCGAAGGCGATGGTTTCGGCGCGGATGAAGCCCTTTTCGAAGTCGGTGTGGATCACGCCGGCCGCCTGCGGGCCGGTGGCGCCCACGGGGATCGTCCAGGCGCGGGCTTCCTTGGGGCCGACCGTGAAATAGGTCTGCAGGCCCAGGAGCTTGTAGGCCTCGCGGATCAGGCGGTTGAGGCCCGGCTCTTCCAGGCCCAGGGTCTCCAGGAACTCGGTGCGCTCGGCTTCGTCCAGCAGGGCGATCTCGCTCTCGATCTGGGCCGAGATGACCACGCTCTTGGCGTTGTCGGCCTTGGCGCGCTCGGCCACCAGGTCGGAGAACTTGTTGCCCTTGTCGGCGCTGCCTTCGTCGACGTTGCAGACATAGAGGGCTGGCAGCGAGGTCAGCAGCTGCAGCATGGCCCAGGCCTTGGCGTCTTCCTTGTCGACGCGCGCGGCGCGGGCCGGACGGCCGGCGCGCAGCTGCTCCAGCGCCAGGTTGATCAGGCGCAGGGTCTGGATCATGTCCTTGTCGCCGCCGCTCTTGGCGCGCTTCTCGACGTTGGGCAGGCGCTTTTCCAGGCTTTCCAGGTCGGCCAGCATCAGCTCCATCTCGATGATCTCGAGATCGGCGATCGGGTCGATGCGGCCTTCGACGTGGGTGATGTCGCCGTCTTCGAAGCAGCGGGCCACGAAGGCCACGGCGTCGCAGTCGCGGATGTTGGCCAGGAACTGGTTGCCCAGGCCTTCGCCCTTGCTGGCGCCGCGCACCAGGCCGGCGACGTCGACGAAGTTGATGCGGGCCGGGATGATTTCCTTGGAGCCGGCGATGGCGGCCAGGGCGTTCAGGCGCGGCTCGGGCACGGCCACGTCGCCGGTGTTCGGCTCGATGGTGCAGAACGGATAGTTGGCCGCTTGCGCCGAAGCCGTCTGGGTCAGGGCGTTGAACAGGGTGGACTTGCCGACGTTGGGCAGGCCGACGATGGCGACTTTCAGGGCCATGGAACTCTCATGAATTTCGTTGGGCGGGCGCTTAGCATGGATCGCGCCGGAAGTCGCGGGTGCGGCGTCAGGCCTTGAGGATGGCCCTGAGTTCGGGAACCAGCGCGCTGCCGACCAGGCCGTCGCCGATGTCGTCGAGGGCGAACCGGGCGAAACCGTGCGCGGCCGCGCGGTCGCCCGCCGCCAGCCGCATGTAGGCCAAGGTTCTGGCCATCCGCGCCGGAGGCTGGCGAAAGACCCGGAAATGACGCGCCCCGTCGGCGAAGTCCTGCGGCGTCGCCGTCCGCAGGGGCGAGAGCGGGCCGGCCATGATCTGCAGGAACGGCCGGCCGAAGGCGCGATAGGTCTCGGCGGCGCCGGCGACGGCGGCGTCCATCTCCTGCCGCGTCGGCCCGTAGCGCCAGCGGCCGTCGTTCTCGGCCGGTCCCAGGTCGCGCGTGAACTCGCAATGGGCGGCGGTGAGCCTGCCGCGCGCGACGGGCGGCTCCAGGGCAACGGCGACCGGCTGGAGGCTCAGGCTCAGGGCGATCTCGCCGCCGTAGCGCGTGCCGCCGACCTCGACGATCAGCGTCAGGTCGCGGTCGAGGCGGCGGAAGGCGCGGCCCGAGCCCGAGAAGCCGTCTTCGGCCAGAACGGGGGCGAGGATGGCGCGGATCGACGGCTCGAGCTTCGGCGGCGGATCGCCGGACGGCTGGGGCTCGACCTGCCGGGAGAAGGTTCGCGGGGACGGCTCGCTCATCGTCTCACCACATCGGGTCGATGTCCGCCCCGGCAAGCGCCTCGGCGATGCGCTGGCGGGTGGCGGCGGTGACGTCGTCGGGCAGGGCGTCGGGGGCGAACCAGGCGACCTCGTGGATCTCGCCCTGGGCCGAGGCCTCGCAGGGCTCCCAGGCGTGGACGCGGTAGACCAGCACGTGATCGCCCGGATGGCGCGGCTCGTTGCTGTGCACCGACAGCAGCGTGGGGCGGCCCAGCACCCGCACGCCGGCCTCTTCCTGCAGCTCGCGCGCCAGGGCGGTCTCGGCCGTCTCGCGCCGCTCGACCCCGCCGCCGGGCAGGTACCAGCCCGGCACGTAGGTGTGCTGGATCATCAGCACCCGGCCCTCGGCGTCGGTGACGAGGCCGCGCACGCCGAGCGTCAGCCCCCGGTTCCAGCGGAACCAGGCGTAGACGAAGGGGCGGGTGAACGGTTCGACCTTGCGGCGCCAGAGCATGACGCGAACCTAGAACGCCTCGCCCGAAAGCGTGAGCGGTTTCGTCGGCTCCCCGATCAGGCCGCGCGGCCGGGACGCATCGCGGCGGCGGGCGCGGCGGCCTGGCCTTTCAGCTTGAAGCGGCGGGTCAGGCCGGCCAGGTCGCCGGCCTCGCGGGCCAGGGCGTCGCTGGCGGCGGTGGACTGCTCGATCATCGCCGCGTTCTGCTGGGTGGCCTGGTCCATGTGGTTGACCGCGGTGTTGACCTCGCGCAGGCCGGTGGCCTGTTCGCGCGACGAGCCGGCGATGTCGCCCACCAGGCGGCTGACCTCGCCGACCTGCAGGATGATCTGCTCCAGCGCCTCGCCGGTGCGCTCGACCAGGCCCACGCCGTCGGCGACCTCGCTGGTCGACTTGGTGATCAGGGTCTTGATCTCCTTGGCCGCGTCGGCCGAGCGCTGGGCCAGGGCCCGCACCTCCTGGGCGACGACCGCGAAGCCGCGGCCGGCCTCGCCCGCGCGGGCGGCCTCGACCCCGGCGTTCAGGGCCAGAAGGTTGGTCTGGAAGGCGATCTCGTCGATCACCCCGATGATGTTGCCGATCTCGCGCGAGCTGGTGGCGATGCCCGACATGGCGTCCGTGGCCTGGCGCACGACCGCGCCGCCGGTCTCGGCCGCCGAGCGGGCCGACTGGGTGACCTCGGCCGCCTCGCGGGCGTTGTCGGCGGTCTTCTGGACGGTGGCGGTGATCTCGTCGAGGGCGGCGGCGGTCTCTTCCAGGCTGGCGGCCTGCTGCTCGATGCGGCGCGACATGTCGAAGGCCGCCGACGAGATCTCGTGCGCGCCGTTGGTCATGGCCGCCACGCCGGACGAGACGCTGGACACCGCCGACTCCAGGGCTGCGGCGGCGCTGTTGAAGTCGGCCCGCAGCTGTTCGTAGGCGGCCGGGAAGGGCGTCGGCAGCTGGGCGCGCAGGTCGCCTTCGGCCAGGGCGTAGAGGCCGCCGGCCAGGGCCTCGACCACCTTGGTCTGCTCGGCGGCGGCGGCTTGCTCGGCCTCGCGCGCCCGGGCCTGGGCCTCGCGCAGGGCCACCGTCTCGCGGAAGTCCTGCCAGAACACCACCAGGCTGTCGCGTGCGCCGAGGCGGGCGGGGATCACCGTGGCCAGCACCGGCAGCGGCGAGCCGTCGAGGCGCTGGTGCAGCCATTCGAAGCGGATGTGCCCCTTGGCGAAGGCCTCGCCGATGCGTTCGCCCACCAGGTCGGCCGAGCGGCCGCCGCAGGGCTGGCGTTCGGGCGACAGGACCGTCGGCGACACCCCGATCAGCTGCGACCGCGAGCACTCCATCAGCCGTTCCATGGCCGGGTTGCAGTCGACGATCAGTCCGTTCTCGATGACGTAGTAGCAGTCGGGCGAGTGCTGGAAGATGAAGTCGGCGACGTCCTGGCGGGCGGTGCTTTCGGCCTTACGCTTGAACATGGTGCTCTCTCGACGGGGTGGGCGACGGGTGGGCGCCGACTAGGGACGAGGTCAGGAAATAGGGTTAATTCCTAACAAGATGAAAATGCTGTCCACAGGGTTGTCCACATCGCCCGAGACAACCCCGCGCCGCCGTCGCCCCCTTGCTCCACAGAACATTGGCCGCTAAAGCCGCTGTCAGAGGAAACAAAGAACAAGCGGAGACGCGCCCATGCTCGCGATCCTGATCATCGCCATCTTCCTGGGCGTCATCGTCGGCCTGAACGCCTTCGAATTCGGCCGCATCGACTAGGTTCGGCGGCGACCACGCGCTCTTTTTCTTGCCGTCATTCTCGCCCTTGCAGCGGAAACGACGGGAGCGGGAGCAGGGCGAAAGCGCCCCTCAATCCTCGCCCAGCCGCGCCATCAGGCGCCGGCCGCCGGCGCGCATCAGCCAGCGGGTCTCGGCGTTGGCCGGGATGCGGGGATCGTCCCACAGCGCCAGCTGCAGCCAGGCCTCGACGCGCAGGCGGCGGGTGAGGCCGCGCGCCGTCTCGAAGGCGTCGCCCAGGTCGCGCACCGTGCGGGCCTCGACCGCCTGGGCCACGGCCTCGCCGTCGGAGAGCGGCGGGGCGGCGGCCTGCCGCTCGGCGTGCGCCAGCACCCAGTCGCGCACGTCTTCGCGGGCCTCCGCCGACGGCGCCAGGTCCCGGGCGAAGAACAGCGGCCAGTGGGCCAGGGGGCGGCGGCCGGCCTCCAGGTCCTGCGCGGCCAGCTCCAGCGCGCGGCTGAGCAGCTGGTCGCGGGCCAGGGGCGAGCTGGCCAGTTCCTCGGCGTGCAGAGACAGCCGCGTCACCGCCTCGCGCGCGGGCTTGCGGGTCCAGGCGTCCTCGATGACGTCGGCCGCCTCGATCAGGGCCGCCGCCGCGGCGGTGGCCAGGCCCTGGCCCGGGCTGGGGCAAGGTCCGGGATCGTCGAGATCGGGCGTCATCGCATTGCGAGGCGGGGCGTCGCGGGGCGGGGCGTCGGGAGGCATGGCGTCACGCGTCATTGCGCACCGCCAGCAGTTCGATGGTCCGTGTGCGGCCGTTCGGCTCGGACCAGGCGAAGCGCTGCCCGGGCGACAGGCCCAGCAGCGCGGCCCCGATCGGGGCGGTAACCGACACGCAGCCCTCGTCGATGCTGGCCGCGTGGGGCAGGGCCAGGCGCACGGCGCGGATCCGGTCGCGGTCGAGGTCGCGATACTCGACCTCCGAGCCCAGGCGGGCGCGATCGGCGGCGGGCGGACCCTCGACCACGACCGCCCGCTCCAGCTCGGCGGCCAGCAGCGCCTGGCCCGGCGCCGCAT
>JASGDR010000347.1:0-2980 GCA_047607095.1 Caulobacter sp. | reverse complement strand
GGCTTCGGCGGCGCTTTGCGCCTGGGCCTCGGTCTGGCGGCGGACGGCGTCGGCGGCCGCGGCCGCGTCGCGGGCCGAGGACTCGGCGGCGGCCTGGGCCTGCTGGGCGCCGGTCTGCAGGCCCACCTGCGCGCCTTCGAGCAGGCCGGCGGTGCGGCCCTGCTCCTGGGCCTGGGCGATCTGGTCGGCGCTGGCGTCCATGGGGCGCGAGGTCAGCATGAAGGCCACGGCGATCACCGCCACGATGGCCACCACGCCGGCGACGAGCCAGCCCAGGGGGCTGGATTCACGGCGGATCTCGACCACCCGCTCGGGCGCGGGCTGTCGCTGGACCGGGGGAAGGGACGGGTCGGTATAGGTCATGGCGAGGTTTCCTCGAACGTCGTTGTTCGAGGAAACGTGAAGCCAAGCGGGGGTGTTCCGTTCGCCCGCGAACGCAGGCGTCAGGGCCGTTCCAGCACCAGCGTCGCCCAGGCGTCGCGGTGGATGCGGCTCTTCACGCGGAAGCCGCGCGACAGGTAGGCGGCCTTGACCATGCGTTCCTGGGTGCGCAGCAGGCCCGACAGGATGACCGTGCCGCCGGGAACCAGGGCGCGCTTGATGTCCTGAACCAGGCTGATCAGCGGACGGGCCAGGATGTTGGCGAACACCAGGTCGTAGGGGGCGTTGTCGGCGACCAGGCGGTGGCCCAGGCCCGAGGCGTGGACGAAGCGCGCATTGGCCTTGTTGACGACGGCGTTTTCCTTGGCGATGCGCACGCTGGGCTTGTCGATGTCGGTGCCGACGGCCAGCTTCGACCCCGTGCGGGCGGCGGCGATGGCCAGGAGGCCCGTGCCGGCGCCGACGTCGAGCACCTTGTTGAACTTCTTGGCCTTGATCAGGCGGTCATAGGCCTGCAGGCAGCCGACGGTGGTGCCGTGGTGGCCGGTGCCGAAGGCGGCGCCCGCCTCGATGCGCAGGTTGACGGTGCTGGCCGGCAGGCGGCCGCGGTCGTGCATGCCGTAGACGAAGAAGCGGCCGGCGCGCACCGGCGGCAGGCCCGACAGCGCCATGGCCAGCCAGTCGGCGTCGGCCAGGGTCTCGCGCACGACCTTCAGGTCGTAGCCGCCCAGCAGCTCCAGCAGGCCGGCGTCTTCCTCGTCGGTGGTCGGGAAGGCGTCGATGCGCCAGATGTTCTTGTCCTCGTCCTCTTCCAGGATCGAGTAGGTCGCGCCTTCGAGGCCGGGCATGTTGTCGATGGCGTCGGCGGCGGCTTCGGCGTCGGCGCGGGCGCCGCGGGCGACGATCTGCTGGGGCGTGTAGTCGGTCATGCCGCTCCAATAGTCGTACGCGCCGCCAAAGGCGAGACCGTGCGTCGTCCGAAGGCGGGCGCGGGGCTCCAAATTTCCGGGATCGGCTCGGGCGGCGCGAGGCGCCAGGTCAGCGGCGGCTCCTCGCGCGGCGCGCGCTCGCGGCGGACGACCGTGTCGCGCAGGCCACCCAGGGCGGGTCCGAGCAGGCGGGTGGCGGCCGCGCAGGCCAGGGCCCAGGCGATGCCGTTGCGCTCCAGGATGAAGCTTTCCGAGAAGGTGGTGATCAGGAAGATGACCAGAAACAGCGTCGCCCAATAGCCGTCGCGCACCTTGTCGAAGCGGAACAGGGCGACCAGCAGCGGCAGGCCCAGAACGAGCGCCGACAGTCCCACGCCCACCCAGCCCAGCTGGGCCAGCACGTCGAGCCAGCCGTTGTGGGCGGTCGGCACGTTCCAGCCGGTCTCCTTGCGGATGAACATCGCCGGCACCGACTCGTCGCGCCAGAACACCGCATAGCCGTAGCCGGTGATCGGGGCCTTGGCCGACTGGCGCAGCAGGGCGTCCCAGATCTCGGTGCGGCCCGTCAGGGTGGGGTCCTTGCCCAGGGCCTTGAACAGCAGCTCGGGGGCCAGCCACATGACCAGGGCCGCGCCGCCGATGACGGTGACGCCCAGCCAGACCATGGTGATCGTCGTGGCCGGGCCGCGCCGCATCATGCCCAGCAGGCCCGAGCCGACGAGGCCGATCAGCAGCACCATCAGCGAGGTCTTGGACTTGCTCATCACGATCATGAGGGCGCAGATCACGATGGCGGCGATGAACAGCCTGCGATGCTTCGTGCCGGCCAGGAGGGCGGCCATGGCGCCGAGCGCGCCGTAGACCATCATCGCGCCCATCTGGTTCTTCTCGAACCACAGGCCGCGCCAGTCGCCGGCGTTGATGTCGTGCTGCACGCCCATCTTCGGATAGGCGATCGCCGCCAGCAGGCCGCCGGCCCCCAGGATCAGGAAGGTGGTCGCCAGGATCTCGGCCATGCGGCGGCCGTCGAAGCTGGCGGCGAAATAGAAGCCGAACAGGGTGGTGAAGGCGGCGGCCAGGGCCCGGCGGTTGGTGGTGCCCGGATCGAACGACCAGGACGACGAGGCGAACACCCAGAAGACCAGCAGGCTGAGCACGCTCGCCGGCAGCCAGAACTTCGTCAGCCGGGGCGCGCGCCACATCACCAGCAGCAGGATCAGCGCATAGACCGGCAGCCACATCAGGCGAAGGAGCGGCATGTCCTCGCCGCCGGCCTGCTCGGGATCGAGCAGCGGGCCGATCAGGGCGTTGGACAGCATGAACAGCACGAAGCCGCAGGCCCAGGCCTCCAGCGTGCGCAGGATCCCTCCCTCGTCTTCGTCCCGTTCCGGCGCCGCGGCGTCCATCTGCGTTCCCGTGTGGCGCGAAACGGCACAGTGTCGCTTCGCTTACGGGGACGGCTGCAAGGCAGGGGCCGGAGTGAGAGGACCTCCCCTCGTGGGGGAGGCGGCCGAAGGCCGGTGGGGGGACGTTTTCAGCTTTCGAGGTGTCGGCGGATTTCACAGTCACGCCCCCCACCGATCGCTGCGCGATCGCCTCCCCCAGAGGGGGAGGTTCAGTAGTTCGACGCCGCCACCTCCGTCGGGGCGGGTTTCGGCGGGGCGACCACG
>JASGDR010000346.1:0-2954 GCA_047607095.1 Caulobacter sp. | reverse complement strand
GGGAAGGCCAAGGGGGGGCTCATGAACCTGCGGGGGGCGTTGAGGGCGAGCGTCGCGGCGATCTGCATCGCCGGCGTCGTCGCGCCCGCCGTCCAGGCCGCCGGTCCCGCCGCGGCCCAGGCCCCTATAGGGCAGGGCGATCTCGTCGTCCGCGTGGCTCAGGCTCCCGACTTCTCGCGCCTGGAGTTCCGCTGGAGCGGCCGCGTTCCAGTGATGAAGATGCGCCGCGAGGGCGCGCAGGCGATCCTGCGTTTCGGCCGTGACGCCAATCCCAATCTTTCGAGCCTGCGCATCGCGCCGCCGCGCTGGATCAGGACGGTCGAGGCCCGCCATGTCGGCGGCGCGCTGGAACTGGTGCTGACCCTGACCGACGACGCCGACCTGCGGGTGGGCCGCGCCGACGGCGTGGATTTCGTCAACGTCTTCGCCAAGCCGCCCCAAGCCGGCGCGCCGGCGCCCGCGCCGACCCCCGTTCCGCGCGATCCGCGCCGTCCCAACCCCGCGCCCGCCAGCGGCGTGGTGGCGGTGAGCTACAACAAGACCGACGGCCAGACCCAGTTCATCACCACCTGGGCCGCGCCGGCCGCGGCCGCCGTCTTCAAGCGCGGCGAGGCTGTGTGGGTGGTGTTCGACGCCTCGGTGCGCCTGGACCTGGGCCGCACGCCGCAGACCGGCCCCAACCACACCAAGATCCAGGTCTTCCGCGGTCCCGACTATTCGGCCCTGCGCATCGCCGCCAAGCCGGGCGTGCCGGTCTATGCCGAAGGGCAGGGCAACACCTGGACCGTGGCCCTGGGCGCGGGCCTGCAGCCCGAACCCGATCCGATCAAGGTCGCCCGCGACGAGACGGCTTCGCCGGCCAGCCTGTCGGCCAACCTGGCGGGGGCGGGGCGTCCGGTGTGGGTCGCCGACCCCGCCGTGGGCGATCGGCTGGGCGTCGTTCCGGCCCTGGCCCCGTCCAAGGGCCTGCCGTCGCGCCGCGAATATGTCGAGATGGCCCTGCTGCCTTCGGCGCAGGGGCTGGCGGTCGAGGCCTTCGCCAGCGACCTGCAGATCCTGACCGAGGGCGACATCGTCCGCATCGGCCGTCCAAAGGGCCTGGTGCTGTCGCCGGCCTCGGCCGGCAATTCCTCGGAAGAGGTGATCACCGGCGCGCCGCAGCCGGCGGCCATGCCGGCGGTGATCGACCTGGAGCACTGGCCCAAGACCGGGTCCGGCGGCTTCATGGCCCGCTACGCCGCCCTGCAGGCGGCCGTCGCGGCCGTCGACCCCGCCGACCGCCAGGGCGACATCGCCGCCCGCATGGCCCTGGCCCGTTTCCTGGTCGGCTCGAACCTGTCGTTCGAGGCGATCGGCGTGCTGAACGCCGCCGCCCGCAAGCAGCAGACCCTGCTGGGCGACGCCGAGTTCCGCGGCCTGCGCGGCGCGGCCAAGGCCATGGCCGGACGCTGGGCCGAGGCCGAGGCCGATTTCTCCTCGCCGGTTCTTTCCGACGATCCGTCCAGCGCCCTGTGGCGCGGCTATGTCGCCTACAAGCAGGGCCAGTGGGTGGACGCCCGCAACAAGTTCGCGGCCGGCGCGCAGGCCATGAACCTGTTCCCGGTGGTCTGGCAGGCCCGCTTCCTGGGCGCTCAGGCCGAGTCCGCGGTGGCCACCGGCGACGGGATCGGGGCCGAGCGCCTGGTCAACCAGGCCCTGAAGCTGCCCAAGGTGCCGACCGCCGACCAGCTGGCCCTGCGCCTGACCCTGGCCAAGGCCTTCGAGCTGCAAGGCCGCAAGGACAAGGCGCTGAAGATGTTCCAGGCGATCGGCAAGGCGCCGATCGACCGCCTGGCGACCCCGGCCATCCTGCACGCCACCCGGATCCGGCTGGAGAAGAACCAGATCTCGCCGGCCGAGGCCGCCAAGACCCTCGATCAGCTGCGCTTCCGCTGGCGCGGCGACGGCGTCGAGCTGGACGTCGTGCGGGCGCTGGGCAAGCTCTATATCGACCAGGGCCGCTATCGCGAGGCGCTGGAAGTGCTGCGCTCGGCCAACAAGGTGCTGCCCGACCTGCCGCAGGCGGTGGCGTTGCAGAACGACCTCTACGGCGCCTTCCGCACGCTGTTCCTCGACGGCCTGGCCGACGGCATGCAGCCGATCCAGGCGGTGGGCCTGTTCTACGACTACCAGGACCTGACGCCGATCGGGAACGACGGCGACCAGATGGTCCGCAATCTCGTTCGCCGGCTGGTCGACGTCGATCTGCTGGACGAGGCCGCCAAGCTCCTGAAGTACCAGGTCGACAACCGCCTGAACGGCGTGCCCAAGGCCCAGGTGGCGACGGATCTGGCCTGGATCTATCTGATGGACCGCAAGCCCGAGGACGCCCTGGCGGCGATCAACGGCACCCGCACCACCATTTTGCCGCCGGCCCTCAACGCCGAGCGCCGCCTGGCCACCGCCCGAGCCCTGATGACGCTCGGCCGCTACGACGACGCCCTGGAGGTGATCGAGGGCGACAAGGGCACGGACGCCCAGGACATCCGCGGCGACATCGCCTGGAAGCAGCGCAACTGGCCGCAGGCGGGCAAGCTCTACGAAGCCGCCCTGGGCGACCGCTTCAAGAACGCCGCGGGCCTGTCGCCTTCCGACGAGGCCAAGCTGATGCGCGCCGCCGTGGCCTTCAGCCTGTCGGACGACGACGCCTCGCTGGGCCGCCTGCGGTCGCGCTACACCAACCTGATCGGCACGGCGCGCAATCCCGAAGGCCTGCGCGTGGCCCTGGCCGGCGTCGACAGCGTCGGCTCCAGCGCCGACTTCGGGCGCGTGACCGCCGAGAACGAGGTGTTCAACGGCTGGGTCGCGAAGATGAAGGACCGGTTCCGCGCCGCGGCGACGCCGAAGTCGTAGGACGAAGGCCGCTCAATAAGGAACCTCCCCCTGTGGGGGAGGTGATCGCTGCGCGATCACCT
>JASGDR010000345.1:0-12705 GCA_047607095.1 Caulobacter sp. | reverse complement strand
CGACGGCCGGCGCGGCGCGCGGCGCGGGGGCGGCCGAGAGCAGGGCGGCCAGGGCCTGGTCCAGCGAGACCAGGCGGACGTTAACGTCCGGACGTTCGGCGCGCAGGATTTCGACCGTCTGGACGGAGGCGTCTTCTTCTTCCTCGACGGCCGAGACGGCGGCGGGCGCCGAGCTCCAGGTCAGGCGGCGTTCGCCGATCGACGAGGTGTTGAGGGCGGCCGAATTGGCGTCGAGCGCCACCGCGGCGACGTTCTGCGGCGGGGCGATGCAGCTCGTCTGATCCCGCTGGCACAAGGCTTTGAAGCCCGGAGGGGCGGCGGCCGGGGCGCCATGCGGCATGAAGGCCGGCGGCGCGGCCATGGCGGGCGCGGCGGCGATCATCGCGCTCAAGGCGACGGCGGCAGATCCAAGAAAAGCGGAGATCTTCATGATGGTCTCGCGAAATTCGTGAGTCCATCCTCTGATCTTCCATTGAATATCGGATCAAAATGCTTGGTGTTTTAACGAATAAGCAAACTGGTTTATTTGATATTTACTGATAATCGCCGATGAATTTTCAAGGTTAAATTGGCCCGCAAAATCTCGGTGTATTTGGCGTTAACAACGCCGCGCGGCGACGGTTGCCGCGCGCCGACGGCTGAGGCAATTTGTAAAGCTCCTTCCCATCGTCGTTCGAGCCCATGGTTTTCCGCTTCCTGCGTCCCAAGTCCGCGTCGAAGGCCAAGGTCGCCGACGCCGGCGGCCGGGTGGTCTACGCCGTGGGCGACGTCCACGGCCGCCTCGACCTGCTCGACGAGCTGCTGGACGCCGTGGCCGCCGACTTCGCCGCGCTCGGACGCCAGGACCGACCCGTGCTGGTGTTCGTCGGCGACTATGTCGACCGCGGCGCGGATTCCGCCGGGGTGATCGACCGGGTCGAGGCGCTGAAGGCCCGCTCCGGCGGCGCCGCGGGCTTCGAGGTCCGCGCCCTGATGGGCAATCACGAGCAGACGCTGCTGCAGTTCCTCGACGATCCCGAGGGCGGGCCGGTATGGGCCGAGTTCGGCGGCGGCGAGACCCTGGCCTCCTACGGAGTGACCCGGCCCGTCGGCCGCGACCCCGACGCCTGGCGCGCGGCCCAGGAGCAGTTCCAGCGCAACCTGCCCAGCCGCCACCTGGCCTTCCTGCGCCAGCTGGAGCTTTCGGCGCTGTATGGCGACTATCTCTTCGTCCACGCCGGCGTACGGCCCGGCCGCTCCCTGGCCGAGCAGGACCCGCAGGACCTGCTGTGGATCCGGGGCGACTTCCTGCACCAGCCGCACGGCCTGGGCCTGGTGGTGGTGCACGGCCACACCCCGGACGAGGAGCCCTTCGTCGGTCCGCACCGCATCAATGTCGACACCGGGGCCTACGCCACGGGCGTCCTGACCGCCGTGCGTCTGGGCGAGGGGGCGCCTTCGATGCTGCAGGCGCGGAAAAGGCGGGCGGTCCCGGCCTGATGCCCGGTCCGAAGCTTGTGGCCGCCCTTCGCCCATGCCATGAGACCGGCGAGGGATGCAGCCAAGAGACGTGACCGCATGATTACCGTTCGACGCTTCATTCGGGCGGCTTCGCTTTGCCTGGCCCTCGCCGCGGCCGTCCCGGCCGCCCAGGCCCAGACCGCTCCGGCCCCCGCGGCCGCGGCGGCGACGCAACCGATCGCTCCGTCCGCCGAGCAGGTTCCCGTCGATCTCGACTACCAGCTGGGTTCGGGCGACAAGGTGCGCGTCACCGTCTTCGGCGAGCCGTCGCTGTCTGGCGAGTTCTACGTCACCGGCTCGGGCAAGGTCTCGCTGCCGCTGGTCGGCGAGGTGAAGGCCGACGGCCTCAGCGTCCGCCAGTTCCAGGACACCGTCGAGGCGGCTCTGCGCGACGGGTATCTGAAGGAGCCGCGCGTCAGCGCCGAGGTCCTGAACTTCCGTCCGTTCTACATCCTAGGCGAAGTCACCAAGCCGGGCACCTATCCCTACACCTCGGGCCTCACCGTCCAGAACGCCGTGGCCACCGCCGGCGGCTACACCTACCGCGCCGACAAGAACAAGGTGTACATCAAGCACGACGGCGAAGAGAAAGAGACCAAGGTCGAGCTGACGCCTTCGACCAAGGTCGCGCCGGGCGACACCGTCCGTATCGGCGAGCGGTTCTTCTAAGAAACAGGGCGCAAGCGCGGTAAATTTCGTGCAATCGGGCGAATTAAGGTTCGATTCACTACGAAATGCGGCAATGGGCCGCGCCTGCGACCACCTGGGCGCGTATTAGAAACCATTTTTTTGTATCTTTCCGCACAGAGTGGCGTCGCACCACTCTGGGGGAACGCCTTTGCTGAAGGTTCTGACCTGCCTGACCGGGCAGCATGACTTGAGGCTCGTGCTTGTCGCGGGCCTTGTCTGCTTCGCCGCGTGTTTCACGGCGTTCCGTCTCTTTTCGCGCCTGCGCGGGGCGCGCGGCCTTGTCCGCGGCGCCTGGCTGCTGCTCACCGGCCTCGTCGCCGGCTCGGGCGTCTGGGCCACCCACTTCATCGGCATGGTCGCCTACGACCCGGGCCTGAAGACGGGCTACAGCCCGGCGGGCACCCTGCTGTCGCTGATGATCGCCGTGCTGTTCATGGCCGCCGGCTTCGCCGTGGCCTCGGCCGAACGCACCCGCACCAACGACTGCGCCGGCGGCCTGCTGCTCGGCCTGGGCATCGGCGCGATGCATTATACCGGCATGTCGGCCTTCGTGACCCAGGGCTACGTCGTCTGGGAGCAGGCCACCGTCGCGGTGTCGGTGCTGCTCGGCGTCGTGTTCTCGGCCGGCGCCCTGGTGGTGGGCGGTCGCGCCCGCACCCTGACCAAGCAGCTGATCGGCGGCGGCGTGCTGTGCCTGGGCGTCTGCGGCCTGCACTTCACCGGCATGGGCGCGGTGACCATCATCCCCGACGTCAACGTCGTCGTGCCCGAGCAGCTGCTGTCGGGCGCCGTGCTGACCCTGGCCGTCACCTCCATCACCGGCCTGATCATCCTGGGCGGCCTGGGCGCGGTGACCATCGAGTCCTCGACCAGCCGTTCGGCCCTCGACCGCATCCGCCGCCTGGCCAACGCCGCCTACGAAGGCATCGTCGTGGTTCAGGACGGCCGCATCAACGACGCCAACGCCGCCTTCTGCGAGCTGGCGGGCGCCTCGCTGGACGATCTGGTCGGCCAGCCGCTCTACAGTTCCATGCTGACCTTCGACGGCAAGGAAGCCGCCCGCGAGGGCGTGCGCCGCGAGGGGCTGCTTCAGCCGGCCGAGGGCGGCCGCGCCATCCCGGTCGAGGTGTTCTCGCGCCTGATGGACGACGGCGCCCGCACCGAGACCTCGGGCCTGACCGTGCTGGCCATCCGCGATCTGCGCGAGCGCCGCTCGGCCGAGGAGAAGATCCGCTATCTGGCCGAACACGACGGCCTGACCGGCCTGCCCAACCGCAACTCGCTGCAGGTGCGCCTGGCCGCCGCCCTCGAGCGCGTCGAGGCGTCGGGCGAGAGCCTGGCCCTGGTCTGCATCGACCTCGACCACTTCAAGGAAGCCAACGACCTGCACGGCCACCTGGCGGGCGACGCCCTGCTGGTCGAGGCCGCGCGCCGCCTGCAGGACTCGATCGTGGCCCCGTCCTTCGCCGCGCGCCTGGGCGGCGACGAGTTCATCATCGTGCAGATCGCCGCCGGCGATCAGCCGGCCGCCGCCGCCGAACTGGCCGGCCACGTGCTGGAGCAGCTGTCGCTGCCCACCGTCTACGAAGGCCAGGACCTGGCCATGGGCGCGAGCCTGGGCGTGTCGCTGTTCCCCGACGACGGCCGCACGGCCGAAGCCCTGCTGGCCAACGCCGACATGGCTCTCTACCGCGCCAAGGAAAGCGGCCGCGGCGTCTATCGCTTCTTCAAGCGCGAGATGGACGAGACCATCCGCGAGCGCCGCACCCTGGCCCGCGAGCTGCGCCAGGCCATCACCGACGAGGAGCTGGTGGTGTTCTACCAGCCGCTGGCCCGCGCCGCCGACGGCGAGGTCTGCGGCTTCGAGGCCCTGGTCCGCTGGAAGCACCCGGTGCGCGGCATGGTCCCGCCGCTGGACTTCATCCCGGTCGCCGAGGAAAACGGCCTGATCACCCAGCTGGGCGAGTGGGTCCTGCGCCGCGCCTGCGCCGACGCCGCCAGCTGGGACCGCCCGCTGCGCATCGCCGTCAACCTGTCGCCGCTGCAGCTGAACCAGCCGAACCTGCCGACCCTGGTCCACGAGGTGCTGATCGCCACCGGCCTGTCGCCCTCGCGCCTGGAACTGGAGATCACCGAAAGCGCCCTCTTCAAGGACTACCAGCGGGCGCTCGACAATCTGCGCCGGCTGAAGGCCCTGGGCGTGCGGATCGCCATGGACGATTTCGGCACCGGCTTCTCGTCGCTGTCGACCCTGCAGTCGTTCCCGTTCGACAAGATCAAGATCGACAAGAGCTTCGTCGAGAACATCCACCGTCACGACCGCGCCACCGTCATCGTGCGGGCCGTGCTGGGCCTGGGCCGCAGCCTGGAGATCCCGGTCGTGGCCGAGGGCGTCGAGACCCAGGAGCAGATCGAGTTCCTGCGCGGCGAGGCCTGCGCCGAGCTGCAGGGTTACGCCATCGGCCGTCCGGGCCCGATCGACAGCCTGAGCGCCTGGACCCTGGCCAGCGCGGCCGGTTCGGCCGCCCCCGAGGCGGCCGCCGAGACCGCCTCCAAGGCCGTCGCGGACAAGGTGCGCGGCGCGGCCTGATCGCCGGGGAACCTTGGCTGGGCGCTGGGCGTTAGCTCCAGCGCCTCCCCGGGGGTGTGCGCGTGATCTAGGGCGGCGGCATGGGCCAATTCCTCAGTCGGACGGCGATCCGCTTCGCCTCGTCCGTCGATCGGCCGATCCTTCGGCTGTGTCTCGTGGCGCTGGCCGTCGCCCTGGCGGCGGCTGCGCGCGTCGGCGCCGTCGCGCTCACCAACCATCCGAGCAACTTTCCGCCGTTCTTCGTGGCGGTGATGCTGGCGGCCCTGATCGGCGGCCTGTGGGGCGGTCTGCTGGCCGTGGCGGCCAGCGCCCTGCTGGTCAAGATCCTGTGGATGGGCCCGCTCGACGCGGTCGAGGCCGCCCAGCTGGCGACCTTCGGCCTCAGCGCCGGCCTGATCGTGCTGTTCGTCGCCGCCCTGCGCCTGGCAGTGCGCAACGGCTTCGCCGCCGAAGAGCGGTTCCGCATCGCCCAGGAGGCCTCGCTCGACGGCTTCGTCATCCTCGAACCGGTCCGCCGCGGCGGGGCCGTCGCCGACTTCCGCTGGACCTACGCCAACCCCGCCGCCCAGGCCATGCGGCCCAAGGGGGTCTCGACCCTGGTCGGCCGGCGGGTGCGCGACGTCTTCCGCGGCGACACCGGCGAGCAGATGCTGGTGCGCCTGACGCGGCTGCTGGAGGAGGGCGGTCCCGACGACCTGGAACTGATGCGGATGATCGACGACGAGCCGCGCTGGGTGCGCTCGTCCGGCGTGCGGATCAGCGAGGGGCTGGCGATCACCTTCCGGGACGTGACGCGCGAGCGCCTGGCCCAGGCGGCCCTGCGCACCAGCGAGGAGCAGTTCCGGGGTGTGGCCAACGCCGCCCCGGTGATGATCTGGATCTCCGACTTCGGCGGCGACTGCGTCTGGTTCAACGACGCCTGGCTGAAGTTCACCGGCCGTTCTCTGGAGGAGGAGACCGGGCGGGGCTGGGCCCACGGCGTCCATCCCGACGACCTGGGTCCCGCCGAGGCCGAGGTGCTGACCGCCACCAAGCTGCGCCGGCCGTTCCGGGCCGCCTTCCGCCTGCGGCGGGCCGACGGCGCCTGGCGCTGGATCAGCAGCGCGGGCGCGCCGCGCCACGACGCCTACGGCCAGTTCCAAGGCTATATCGGCAGTTGCTTCGACAACACCGAGGTCGTCGAGACCACCCTGGAGCTCGAGGCCCGCGTGGTCGAGCGCACGGCGGCCCTGGAGGCCAGCATCGCCGAGCGCGCCAAGGCCGAGGCCGCCCTGGCCCAGTCCCAGCGGCTCGAGACGGTGGGGCGCCTGACCGGCGGGGTGGCGCACGACTTCAACAATTTGCTGACGGTGATGGTCGGCGGGCTGGACATGATCCTCAAGAAGCCCGGCGACGTCGCCCGCGTGCAGCGGCTGGGCGAGGCGGCCCTGGCGGCCGGCCAGCGCGGCGAGCGCCTGACCCGCCAGCTCCTGGCCTTCTCGCGCAGCCAGGAACTCAAGCTGGAAGTCGTCGACATCGCCGGCCTGATCCTGCAGGTCGAGCCCCTGGTCCGCCGCGCCGCCGGCGACGCCAAGACCCTGGTGGTCGAGGCCGATCCGCGGGCCGGCGCCAGCCGGGTCGACGCCGCCCAGTTCGAGGCGGCCCTGCTCAACCTCGTCGTCAACGCCGTCGACGCCACCCCCGACGCGGGGACCATCACGGTCTCGGTCTCCTCCGAGCGAGTGGCGGACGGCGAGGCGGGCGAGGCCCCGGCCGGCGACTATGTGCGGGTCGCCGTCACCGACACCGGCCACGGCATGTCGCCCGAGGTGCTGGGCCGGGTGTTCGAGCCGTTCTTCACCACCAAGGAGGTCGGCAAGGGCACGGGCCTGGGCCTGGCCCAGGTCTACGGCTTCGTGCGCCAGTGCGGCGGCGCGGTGACCATCGACAGCGTCGAGGGGCGGGGTACGACCGTCTCGCTGCACCTGCCGGCCGCCGAGCCCGAGGCGTCGGGCGTAGTCGCCGCCGAGACCGCGCCGCCCGCGGATCTCACCGGCCTGCGCGTGCTGCTGGTCGAGGACGACGCCAGCGTCCGGGCGATCACCGAGGGGGCGCTGTCGGAGATGGGCTGCGCGGTCGTCACCGCCGAGAACGGCCGGGCGGCGCTGGCCCGGCTGGAGACGCAGGCGCCGTTCGACGTGCTGCTGTCGGACCTGGTCATGCCCGGCGGCGTCAGCGGCGTGGAGCTGGCCCGCGTCGCCGTCCAGCACCATCCCGGCATGGCCGTGCTGCTGACCACCGGTTACGCCGGCGACCGCCTGGCCGCGGCCCTGGAGGATTCTCCCTGGCCGGTCCTGCGCAAGCCCTTCCGGATAGAGCAGCTGCGCCGCGCGTTGGCGGAATCGGTGACGAGCTAGCGAGATCCTCCCCCAGAGGGGGAGGTTTCCGCCGCTACCGCCGCCGGCTCAATCCCCCCAGCAGCCCGCGCATGATCTCGCGGCCGGCCTGGGTGGCCACCGTCCGGATCAGCGACTTGGCGAAGGTCTCGGCCATGCCCTGGCGGCTGGAGGCGCGCGGACGCGAGGCGCGGGCCTCCTCGCGTTCTTCCTGCGCCCGCTGGCGCTCGCGCACCTTCTCCTCGGCGATCCGCTGGCGCTCGGCCTCGGCGGCGTCGGCGGCGGCCGCCGCGTCCTTCTGGGCCTGGGCCGCGCGGCCCTGCAGCGTCTCGTAGGCCGAGGCGCGGTCCTGCACCGTGTCGTAGAGGCCGGCCACCGGGCTCTTGGCGATGGCGGCGGCGCGTTCTTCCGGCGTCAGCGGCCCCAGGCGCGAGGCCGGCGGACGGATCAGGGTCTTCTGCACCACGGTCGGCGCGCCCTTGGCGTCGAGCACCGAGACCAGGGCCTCGCCCACGCCCAGGGCCTGGATGGTCTCGGCCGTGTCGAAGGCCGGATTGATCCGGAACGACTGGGCGGCCGCCTTCAGCCCCTTCTGGTCGGCGGGGGTGTAGGCGCGAAGCGCGTGCTGCACGCGCGCGCCCAGTTGGCCCAGCACCGCGTCGGGAATGTCGGCCGGATTCTGGGTGACGAAATAGATGCCCACGCCCTTGGAGCGGATCAGCCGCACCACCTGCTCGATCTTCTCGATCAGCGGCTTGGGCGCGTCGTTGAACAGCAGGTGCGCCTCGTCGAAGAAGAACACCAGCTTGGGCTTCTCCGGATCGCCCACCTCGGGCAGCTCCTCGAACAGCTCCGACAGCAGCCACAGCAGGAAGGTCGAGTAGAGCTTGGGCGACTGGATCAGCTTGTCGGCCGCCAGGATGTTGACGAAGCCGCGGCCGGTGACGTCGGTGCGCATGATGTCGGCCAGCTTCAGGGCCGGTTCGCCGAAGAAGTGCTCGGCGCCCTGGGTCTGCAGGGTCAGCAGCTTGCGCTGGATCGCGCCCACCGTGGCGGCCGAGACGTTGCCGTACTGGGTGCCGATGTCGGCGGCGTGGTCGGCCACGTATTTCAACGCCGCCTGAAGGTCCTTCAGGTCGAGCAGCAGCAGGCCGTCCTTGTCGGCGACGTGGAAGGTGATGGTCAGCACCCCTTCCTGCACGTCGTTCAGCTCCAGCAGGCGCGACAGCAGCACCGGACCCATTTCCGAGATGGTGGTGCGGATCGGGTGGCCCTTCTCGCCGAACAGGTCCCAGAAGATCGTCGGCGGCGCGCCGGGGGCCAGGCCGATGTCCATCGAGGCGGCGCGGGCCAGCATCTTCTCGTTGGGCGTTCCCGGAGCGGCGACGCCGGAAAGGTCGCCCTTCACGTCGGCGGCGAACACCGGAACGCCGGCGTCGGCGAAGGCCTGGGCCATGATCTGCAGGGTCACCGTCTTGCCCGTGCCCGTGGCGCCGGCCACCACGCCGTGCCGGTTGGAGCGGTCGAGCCTCTGGGTGACGGGCCCTTCACCGAGCCCGATGAGGATTTCGCCGTCGCCGATCTCCAGGGTCATGCGCAACTTCCCTACATGATTGAGGCTTAAGCCTAGCTGGCGCCTTGTCCTTCGCCAATCGGGCTGAACAATGGTCCCCAAGACTTACGCGAGAAGAGATTCCCGTCGATGACCACCCTCACGCCTTCGATCACCAGCCGCAACGCCGTCGTCTTCCTGGCGGTCGTGGCCGCCGGGGCGGCCATGTACTACGCGCGCAACATCCTCACGCCCCTCGCCCTGGCCGTGTTCCTGGCGGTGATGATCGACAGCTTCGCCCGCGTGCTGAGCGACCGGGTGCCGAAATTCCCGCAGAAGCTGGCCCTGCCGACGGCGATCGTGCTGTCGCTGCTGCTGTTCGGGGGCTCGGTGTGGATCGTCGTGGAGAACGGCGCCGGCTTCGTCGGCCAGGCCAAGGCCTACGCCCCGCGCCTCAACGAGGTGATCGCCAAGGTCACGGGCCTGGTGGGCGTCCGGGTGCCGCCGACGATCGACGACCTGATCGCCCAGCTCAATCCGCAGCAATATGTCGGGGCGATCGCCGGAAGCCTGCAGAACTTCGCCTCCAACGCGGTGCTGGTGCTGATCTATCTGGGCTTCATCGTCGCCTCGCGCCGGGGCTTCTCGCGCAAGATCGTCGCCCTGTTCCCGCACCACGCCGAGCGCGACCGCTCGATGGCCCTGTTCCAGCGCATCCGCAACGGGGTCGAGCAGTACCTGTGGATCCAGACCGTCACCGGCCTGATGATCGCCGTGGCCGCCTGGGCGGTGATGGCCCTGGTCGGGCTCGACAACGCCTTCTTCTGGGCCTTCCTGATCTTCATCGCCAGCTACATCCCCATCCTCGGCGGGGCCGTCGGCTGCATCCTGCCGCCGCTGTTCGCGCTGGTGCAGTTCCCCCACACCCTGCTGCCGGCGGTGATCCTCGCCGTCGCCCTGCAGGTGATCTACTTCGTGGTCGGCAACGTCATCCTGCCGCGCATGCAGGGCGACAGCCTGAACATGGACCCGACCGTCGTCCTGCTGTCGCTGGCCGTCTGGGGCGCGCTGTGGGGCGTCACCGGCATGTTCCTGTCCACGCCCCTGACCGTGGCGCTGATGCTGATCCTGGCCCAGTTCGACGGCACCCGCTGGATCGCCATCCTGCTGTCGGAAGACGGCGATCCCAGCGGCGAGAAGGCCGTCGAGCACGGCCCCGCCGGGGTGGCCAAACGGGGTTCGGCGAGAAAAAAGCAGAGTTTGAAAAAAGGGGCTTAAATTCCGTGGGAGGCCCCCTATCTAAGTCTCGTGCCGGGAGCCCCCACCCCGGCCGCCGCGCGGCGCCAGCCTGCTTTACCTGGCGCGCCGTAAGCGGAAACAGCCCGCCGCTCCCCCCAGGGCGGGCCTGCGCCGCCGGTCTCCCCCCACCGGCGGCGCTTCCGTTTCCGGAAGCCGCATTTCCGAACAATCGACGGTCATCCGGCTCCGCTAGAAATGTGGGTGGCGCGATCTTCGGATTTTGGCGCATTAGGCAAAATATTGTTCGGTTCTCAGGCGCGTCGGTTGAACGCGCGTGGGAAAGGGCTAGGTTGTCGCCAAAAATTCGCGAGGAAAACCATGGTCGGCGAGATTGACCGCAAGGCGAACCATCAGGCGTCGAGCGCGCTAGGCGCGGCCCTGGCGACCGCGCTCGGCGGCGCGCTGTCCCCGGCCCAGACCCAGTTCGCGGCGCTGGCCTCGGAAGACTGGTCGGCCGAGGAACTGCCCGGGATCGAGGCCGCCGACGTCGCCGCCGAACTGGCCGCCCTGTGGCGCTTCGCCGAGACCGCCGCCGACCAGCCGCTGGCCCTTCGGGTGCGCACCGTCGAGGGCGGCGACGTGCTCGAGATCGTCCAGCCCGACCGTCCGTTCCTCGTCGACAGCATCATGGGCGCCATCGCCGAGACCGGCTTTTCGGTCCGCGCCATGTTCCACCCGATGGTCGAGCTGGCCGGCCAGCGCCGCTCGCTGATCCAGGTCTGGCTCGAGCCGGTCGGCGCCGACCGCGAGCAGGCCCTGCTGACCGCCGTCCGCGACGCCCTGGCCGACGTCCACCTGGCCGTCGACGACTTCGACCCCATGCGCGCCCTGATGCGCCGCACGATCGACGAGCTGCGCGTCGCCCAGGTCGAGCTGCCGGCCGACGAGCGGGCCGAGGGCCTGGCCTTCCTCGACTGGCTGGAAGGCGACCACTTCGTGTTCCTCGGCGCCCGGGTCTACGAATACCCGCGCACCGCCGACGGCGGCTACGCCGCCGAAGAGCCGCTGTACCAGCCGGAAGGCAGCCTGGGCGTGCTGCGCGACCAGGCCCGCACAGTCCTGCGCCGCGAGAGCGAGCCGGCGATCCTGTCGCCCCAGGTCCGCGACCACCTGCTGCTGGGCGCGCCGCTGGTCGTGGCCAAGTCGAACCTGCGCTCGCGCGTCCACCGCCGCGGCTACATGGATTACGTCGGCGTGCGCCGCTACGGCGCCGACGGCAAGCCCTCGGGCGAAGTCCGCTTCGTGGGCCTGTTCACCGCCGAGGCCTACGAGACCCCGGCCCACGAGGTGCCGCTGATCCGCCGCAACGTCGAGCACGTGTTCGCGCGGGCCGGCAAGGATCCCGACAGCCACAACGGCAAGCGTCTGCGCAACATTCTCGAGACCTGGCCGCGCGACGTGCTGTTCCAGATCGAGGAGAGCGACCTGCTCTCGATGGCGCTGGGCGTGCTGCACCTCTACGACCGTCCGCGCGTGCGCCTGTTCACCCGCCGCGACCCGTTCGACCGCTTCATCTCGGCCCTGCTGTTCGTCCCGCGCGAGCGCTATGACTCCGGCGTGCGCCAGCGGGCCGGCGAGCTGCTCAGCCAGGCCTTCGAGGGCCGCGTCTCGGCCTATTATCCCAGCTTCTCCGACGCCCCCCTGGCGCGCGTGCACTACATTCTCGGGGTCAAGCCGGGCCAGCACGGCGACCCGGACCTGGCGGCCCTGGAAGCGGCCATCGCCGAGACCACCCGCACCTGGGACGACCGCTTCGAGGCCATCGTCCGCGAGCGCGGCGCCACCCGTCCGGTGGTCGACACCCTGGGCCGCTGGGCCGGCGCCTTCCCGCCCGGCTATCGCGACCAGTACGACGCCGCCGAGGCCCTGGCCGACATCGCCGTCGTCGACGACCTGAAGTCCGGCGAGGCCGTGCGCGTGCGCGCCTTCCGCCGCGAGGGCGACGACGCCCTGACCTTCCGCTTCAAGCTCTATCGCCCCGGCGCGGCCGCGCCGCTGGCCGACGTGCTGCCGATCCTCGAGCACATGGGCCTGAAGGCCCTGATCGAGGACGGCTTCAAGCTGAAGCCGATCATCGACGGCCTGATCTCGCCCACCTGGGTGCACGAGTTCGTGCTGCGCGACGAACAGGGCGAGCACCTGGCCTTCGCCGACGTGAAAGGCGCCTTCGAGGCCGCCTTCGTCGCCATCTGGACGGGCCGCGCCGAGAGCGACGGCTTCAACCGCCTGGTGCTGGAGCTGGGCGTCGACTGGCGCGAGGCCGCGCTCGTCCGCGCCCTGGCCCGCTATCGCCAGCAGACCGGCCTCGATCCGTCGCAGGCGGTGCAGGAAGCCGCCCTGGCCGACAATCCGGGCGTCGCGCGCCTGATCCTGGATCTCTTCCGCATCAAGTTCGACCCGGCCATCGCCGCCGATCTCGACGCCCGCAAGGTCCAGGCCGCCGCCGTCGCCGACAAGATCACCGAGGCCCTGCAGGCGGTCGAAAGCCTCGACGCCGACCGCGCCCTGCGCCGCATCGCCGCCCTGGTCGGCGCGATCCAGCGCACCAACTTCTATCAGAGCGCCGAAGACGGCGGGCCCAAGCCGCACATCAGCTTCAAGATCGCCTCGCGCGAACTGACCGACCTGCCGGCGCCCAAGCCCTATCGCGAGATCTTCGTCTCGGCCCCGCACATCGAGGGCGTGCACCTGCGCTTCGG
>JASGDR010000344.1:0-7869 GCA_047607095.1 Caulobacter sp. | reverse complement strand
TCCTCCCCCAGAGGGGGAGGATCTATGAGCCCTGCGCCAAAACTGGGGGAGCTGTCGCGGAGCGACTGAGGGGGCCCTTCCGATCGGTTTGACCTGGATCAAGGCGGCGCTTTCGGGAGCGGCGCAACCTGCGGACGTTCTCCAACGGAGTCCGCCCGGAGCCCGCCATGTCGATCGCCCAGACCGCCTATCTCGGTTTCGTCCTCGCCGGCTTCGGCGTGTTCGTGCTGGCCCTGGGGTCGGTGTGGATCGCCGAACGGGTTTCCGACCGCAAGCCTGACTGATCTCCCGACCGGAAACTCCTCCCTGACTTCCCCGGGGTTTCCGTCCTTGAGGCCGCCCTCAAACCGGCCTCTCCCGCTGCCTCCGCCGACCGTCGAGCCGGCGGGGGCCGCGGGTTTCTTTCGTCCGCGCCTCAGTCGTCGTAGCCCACACCGACCAGGTAGAGACCGTCGGCCGGGGCCACGGGCCCGCAGGCCCTGCGGTCCCGGGCCTCCAGGGCCTTCCCGACGTCGTCCACGTTCCAGCGGCCGGCGCCCACCTCGACCAGCGTGCCGGTCATCGAGCGCACCTGGCGGTGCAGGAACGAGCGCGCCTCGAAGTCGAGATGGATCTCCTCGCCCACCCGGCGCACGCGGGCGACGTCGAGGGTCTTCACCGGGCTTTTCGACTGGCAGTGCATGTCGCGGAAGGTGGTGAAGTCGTGCAGGCCGACCAGGGCCTGGGCGGCCGCGTGCATGGCCTCGTGGTCCAGCGCCTTCTTCATGTGCCAGACCTTGCCCTTGTCGAGGGCCGGCGGGGCGCGGCGGTTGAGGATGCGATAGAGGTAGCGCCGCTCGTTGGCCGAAAACCGCGCATGCCAATCCTCCGGCGCGACGGCCGCGTCGAGGATCGACACCGCCTCGCGGGTGAGGTGGGCGTTCAGCGCGTTCATCACCGTCTGGGCCGGCCAGTCGCGCTCGAGATCGACATGCACGACCTGACCCGTCGCATGGACGCCCGTGTCGGTGCGGCCGGCGGCGGCGATGCGCAGTTCCTGGCCGGAAAACGCCTTCACCGCCGCCTCGATCGCCCCCTGCACGCTGGGCAGGGTCGCCTGGGCCTGGAAGCCGGCATAGGGGCGGCCGTCGTACTCGACGAGAAGGCGGTAGCGGGGCATCAGGCCAGGACCGTGCCGACGGCCAGCGGGAAGCCGCGCAGGAAGACGTCGGCCTCCTGGGCGCCCTTGCCTTCGCGCTGGGCCTTGAGCAAGCGCACCGCGCCCTCCCCGCAGGCGATCAGCAGGGCGTCGTCGAGCACGGCGCCGGCGGGACCGTCCGCGTCCTCGACCTTGGACAGCAGGGCCTTCACGCGCACCGGACCCTTTTCGGACGGAGCCTCGAACCAGGCGCCGGGGAAGGGCGACAGGCCGCGGATGTGGCGGTCGACCTCGGCGGCGGGGCGGGTCCAGTCGATGCGGGCCTCGGCCGGCTTGATCTTCCTGGCGTAGGTGACGCCTTCCTCGCTCTGCGGGGTCTCGACCGCGCCGCCGCGCGCGATGGCGGCCAGGGCCACGGGCAGGAGGCGGGCGCCGACGGCGGCCAGGCGGTCGTGCAGGCTGGCCACGGTGTCGAGAGCGTCGATGCGCACGCTTTCGGACAGCAGCACCGGACCCTCGTCGAGGCCCTCGCTCATCCGCATCACCTGGACGCCGGTGACCGGGTCGCCGGCCATGATCGCGCGCTGGATCGGCGCGGCCCCGCGCCAGCGGGGCAGCAGGCTGGCGTGCAGGTTGAAGCAGCCCAGCCTGGGCGCGTCGAGCACGGCCTTGACCAGGATCTGGCCGAAGGCGACGACGACGGCGGCGTCGAGGTCGAGCGCCTGGAAGGCCTCGATCTCTTCCGGCGTCTTCATCGAGACCGGGGTGCGCACCGGCAGGCCCAGGCCTTCCGCGAAGGCGTGGACCGGCGAGGGCTTCAGTTCCTGGCCGCGGCCGCGCGGGGCGGGCGGCTGGCTGTAGACACAGACGATCTCGTGGCCGCTGGCGACCAGTTCGGCCAGGCAGGCGACGGCGAAATCCGGAGTTCCGAGAAAGGCGATGCGCATGGCGGGGGTTTAGCCCCGCCATGCCTTGGGGAAAAGGGCTTCGGGGAAAGCCGCGCGGAGCCGCCCCGACGGCGAGAGTCGGAACCTCGACCGTTCACGCACCGTTGTTTGCCGGACTCTTCGCAATCGCGACCATCGCCAAAGACCGTTTGGAGGAAGACGTAATGCGCACCCTCGCCCTGATCGCCGCCTCGGCCCTGGCCCTGTCGGCCGCCGCCTGCTCGGACCAACACGCCCAGCAGATCAAGGAAGGCGCCGCCGCCGCCGGCCAGGACATCAAGGACGCCGCCAACGAGATCAAGAACGATCCCGACGTGAAGGAAGCCGGCACGGCCCTGAAGGAAAGCACCAAGGAGACCGCCGCCGACCTCAAGGCCGCCGCCGGCGACGCGGTGGACGCCGCCAAGGAAGCCGGCGCCAAGGCCGGCGACAAGGCCCAGGAAGCCGGCAAGGACATCACCCGCGAGACCAAGGAAGCGGGCGCCGCGGCCAAGAAGGAAGTCAACGAGGCGACGAAGTAGGCGGCGGAGTTATCCACAGGAGGCATATCGCCTTCGCCTCCTGTGGAGGCAGACCATTCTCCATAGGCGCCCGGAACAGCCGCCACCGATGGTTGCGGGCAGAATCCAGTGACGCTAGATTCGACCCATGACCAATCGGAAATGGCGGCTGCTGAGCGGCGATCGGGTGCTTGGAGAACTGTCTCTCAGGACCATCGATCAGCCGTTCCTGTTTTGTGACTTCACACCGCACAAAGCCTACGCGCCCCTCGCCGGCCTTTTCGCGACGGAAGCCGCCGCGTTGGAGGCAGGCGATGATCCGGCGTGGGAGGCGGCGGAGGCTGAACTATTCGCGCTCGACCTGGTTCTCGTAGAGTCCAACGGAGAGCGGATCGTAAACCCGCTGATCCACATCAACGGCAAAGAAGCCTGGTTCCGGTACTGAAAACGTCCGCGCCGCCGCTCGGACGCATACGGATCAGAGCCTATCGAACAGCAGGCGGCCTCAGGGCCGCTGCGGGCGACGCGGAAGACGCGGCCAAGGAGGAAGTCCACGAGGCGACGAAGTAGGCGGCGGAGTTATCCACAGCCCTTCTTTTTCTCCCGTCCTTCCCGCCCTGGAGAACCGGGGACCTCCACCGCTAACGACATGGCCCAGCTGAGCGGACACGATCAGAGTCCGCTATGGACGGGAAACGGCCGTTAGAGAGGCTGCGGGTACAGATCAACTCTCCGCACGAACCGGAATACGCCGCTTCTGAAAGCCTGTTTTTGACTGCTCGAAACCAGCGCGGAGATAGAAGGCCCGCGTACCCGGTTTCTTCGATCCGGTCATCAGCATGATCTTGTAGCAACCAGCGCCCCATGCCGCGTCGGAAGCTGCGTCCAGAAGCTCTTTTCCAAAGCCCCGCTGCCTATAACCACTGTGCGTGACCACATTCTCCACCAAGCCGTAGGGACGGGCTCCACGCGTGAGATTTGGAACGACTACAAGCGCGCACGATGACACCAGCAGTCCATCAGTCTCGCCGAGAAAAATCGCGCTTCCGTCATAACGCAAAAAGCGTTCGAGAACCTTGGCGGCCTCATCGAGGCTGGGCCTCTCATCCCCCGGACTAAGATGCTCATACAGGTCCAGAAGCATCGGGATGTCCGCCCGCAGAGCGGGCCTGATGCTCAGCGTCGAGGGGGCCATGTTGCGATCATCGATCACCTTCTGAAGGTCCGCAATGGGCCGATTTCGGACATTCAGATCGCCGTCGCGAGCAAGTGTCGCTCTCGGTCAACACCCGCCCTTGTGGCGGGAATGACGGGAGAAGTTGGGCGGGAGAGGGGTTATCCCCGCCAGTTGCCGATCAGTTTTCAATAAATTCAAGGTCCTACAAGAAAACGCACGTTTCCCATCCCCGGCCTCCAAACCGGCCGCATGCTTTCGGGCATGGGCAACGAAACCTCCCGCGCCTGGTGCGCGAAGATCCAGCAGCGGCTGATGGCGGCGATGGATGACCTGTGGGCGGCGATCGAGGGCGAACTCGACCGCGAGGCCATGCGCAAAGCCTCCGAAAAGGTGCGGCTGCTGGGCCAGATGGCCGCGACGGTGCGCAAGATCGTCGTGGCCATGCCGCCGGAGCGGGCGGCGCGGACGGCGGGCGGCTGGCCGGAGGCCCTGGAGCCCGAGACGGCGCCGTCGCCCAGGCCCGAGCGCAAGATCGACGCCCTGAAGGGCGGGGCGCGGGGGCGGCTGTAGATCCCTCTCCCCTCGCGGGAGAAGGATACCGGCGTTCTCCCCGTCCCTTGCAAGCGTAACCGGCGGAACCATATGACGCTCACGGGCGCTGGATTTTCAGACCCGCAACGGACCCGAAACACGCCATGGCCGCCAAGGCCCTCATCGCTCTCGCCATCGTCGCGGCCATCGCCGTCGGCCTGCTGCTGCCCACCCCGGGCCGCCAGCACAAGGCGCAGGCCAGCCAGTCGCAGATCGAGACCATCGACATCGAGGCCGGCTGATTTCAGCGCGGGCGCCGCCTCACGGCCGCGCCTGCTTTTCCAGGTCTTCCACCCTGCCTGCGCAGCCCTTCAGGGTCGCGCCGTCGATCCACACCTCGGCGGCGTGGCTGAAGGCGCGCTCGGACATGCCGTCGGAGCAGGGCTGGGGCGTCAGGCGGAAGACCAGGCGATGCCCCGCCTCCGCGCCGCCCGCCGCGCCCGGCTGTTCGGCGTCCCAGACGCCCTGCTCGCCGTCGATGCGCACGCCGGGATTGGGCAGGGCGACCGCCCCGCCCTCCATGCGGTCGAGCAGGAGGCCGTCCTCGCGGATGCGGCCGCTCCAGAACGGCTCGGTCCCGACGAGGTCGAAGTCGCCGCCATAGTCGGGACCGACGCTCGTCGGGGCGTCGGCCGGCGCGACGCCGGCGCCCTCGGCCTGGCCCATCGGCCCGTCGCCGCACCCGGCCAACAGGACGCAGGCGGCGACAACGGCGGTGAAACGCATCATGCAGGCGCTATCCTCGAAGCGGCGGCCGGAGCCCTCACGGGCTCCAATTTTTGGTGCGAGCGTGGCGGGCGCCGAAACCGCTTACACTTTCGGCTGCCACGCTCTGCGGCTAGAGTCAGAGCACGATGAATCACAACGCCCGCCCCGTCTTCTACGAATTCTTCGCCGGCGGCGGCATGGCCCGCATCGGCCTCGGCGAGGGCTGGAACTGCGCCTTCGCCAACGATTTCGCCCCGGTGAAGGCGGCCACCTACCGCGCCAACTTCGCCGACGCCGAAGCGCACTTCCACGAGGGCGACGTCTTCAAGCTGACGGCGGGCGACCTGCCCGGCCGGGCGGACCTGGCCTGGGCCTCGAGCCCCTGCCAGGACTTCAGCCTGGCCGGCGCGCGGGCGGGCCTGCACGGCGGGCGCTCGTCGGCCTTCTTCGGCTTCTGGCGGCTGGTCGAGGCGCTGGACGCCGAGGGCCGGGCCCCGACCACCATCGTCATCGAGAATGTGGTCGGGCTGCTGACCTCGCACCGCGGCGAGGACTTCACGGCCCTGTGCCAGGCCCTGGCCGACCAGGGCTACCATTTCGGGGCGCTGGAGATCGACGCGGCGCACTTCACCCCGCAGTCGCGGCCGCGCGTGTTCGTGGTGGCGACCCGGGCCGACACCGCGGGCCTGACCGGCCAGGGACCGTTCCACAGCCGCGCCGTGCGCGAGGCCGCCGCCCGCCTGCCGCAAGCCCTGAAGGATCGCTGGCTATGGTGGGCCCTGCCCGCCCCACCGGCCCGCAACACCGACCTTGCGACCGTGCTCGAACCCGACGACGCCGTCGAATGGCGCGGCGACGAAGCCACCGCCGCCCTGCTGGAGCTGATGGCCCCGGCCCACCGCGCCTCGGTCGACGCCCGGATCGCGTCGGGAGAGCGCGCCGTCGGCGGCGTGTTCCGGCGCATGCGCGACGGGCAGCAGCGCGCCGAGGTGCGGTTCGACGGCCTGGCCGGCTGCCTGCGCACCCCGCGCGGCGGCTCCTCGCGCCAGACGCTGCTGGTGATCGACAAGGGGACCGTGCGCTCGCGCCTGGTCACGCCCCGCGAAGGCGCCCGCCTGATGGGCCTGCCCGACGGCTACGCCCTGCCCAAGAGCGCCACGGCGGGCCTGCACGTGATCGGCGACGGCGTGGCCGCCCCGGCCGTGCGCTGGCTGGCCGAGCACCTTTTGTCTCCGCTCGCGACCAGGAAATCTGAGGCCCTGGCGGCCGAATAGCCCGCTGACAGCCCAATCCCCACGGCCTAAGGTGGAGATCAACCAAGGGCCGAATTTCAACGCTCCGAGAGACCATCATGGACGACGCTTCCAGCCTGTACGACGCCGCGCGTTTCAAGCGCGCCGGCCGGGGCAAGATCTACGACTCCATCCTCGACACCGTCGGCGACACCCCGATCATCCGCCTGCCGCGCCTGACGGCCGAGCTGAAGCCCAAGGGCGAGGTCGTGGCCAAGCTCGAGTTCTTCAACCCGCTGGCCTCGGTCAAGGACCGCATCGGCGTGGCCATGGTCGAGTATCTCGAAGCCAAGGGCGTGCTGAAGCCCGGCGGCTCGATCGTCGAGCCGACCAGCGGCAACACCGGCATCGCGCTGGCCTTCGTGGCCGCCGCCAAGGGCTACAAGCTGACCCTGGTGATGCCCGAGAGCATGTCGATCGAGCGCCGCAAGATGCTGCTGCTGCTCGGCGCCAAGCTGGAGCTGACCCCGGCCGAGAAGGGCATGCGCGGCGCCGTCGCCCGCGCCCAGGAGATCGTCGAGGCCACGCCCGGCGCGGTGATGCCCCAGCAGTTCGAGAACACCGCCAACCCGCTGATCCACCGGGTTTCGACGGCCGAGGAGATCTGGAACGACACGGCCGGCGCCGTGGACGCCGTGGTCTCGGGCGTCGGCACCGGCGGCACGATCAGCGGCGTCGGCCAGGTGCTGAAGGCCCGCAAGCCGGGCCTGAAGATGGTGGCCGTCGAACCGGAAGCCTCGGCGGTGCTGTCGGGCGGCCAGCCCGGCCCGCACAAGATCCAGGGCATCGGCGCCGGCTTCGTGCCGGGCATCCTCGACCGCGGCGTCATCGACGACATCGTCCAGGTCAGCAACGACGACGCCTTCGCCATGGCCCGCAAGGCCGCCGCGGCCGAAGGCCTGACCGTCGGCATCAGCTCGGGCGCGGCCCTGACCGCCGCCTTCGACCTGGCCCTGCGCGACGAATACGCCGGCAAGCTGATCGTGGCGATCATCCCCAGCTTCGCCGAACGCTACCTGTCGACCGCCCTGTTCGAGGGGCTGTAAGGCCCGCCGGCCGGATCGAGGATCGCGGCGTGACCGACGTCTTCGATCCGGCCAAGCGCTCGGCCGTCATGGCCCGGGTGAAGAGCAAGGGCACCACGCCCGAAAAGACCCTGCGGCGGCTGCTGACCGGTCTCGGCGCCCGCTACCGACTGCATCGCAAGGACCTGCCCGGCTCGCCCGACGTCGTCATGCCGGGGCGCAGGCTCGCCTTCTTCGTGCACGGCTGCTTCTGGCACGGCCACGACTGCGCTCGGGGATCGCGCGTGCCCAAGGCCAACCGCGACTACTGGCTGGCCAAGGTGGCCCGCAACAAGGCCCGCGACGCCCGCAACGAAGCCGCCCTGATCGAGGCCGGCTGGCGGGTCGAGACGATCTGGGAATGCCAGATGAAGGACGAGGCCGCGCTGACGGAGCGCCTTCGTTCAAACCTCTCCCATGGGGAGAGGGAGGGGCCCGCGCCGCCAGGCGTG
>JASGDR010000343.1:0-10743 GCA_047607095.1 Caulobacter sp. | reverse complement strand
GCAGGCGCGGGCCATGGCGGCCGGCGCCAGGGCGTTGGCGGCGCGCGCCGCCTCGGGCTCGGCCTCGGCCCTGTCCACCAGGGTGAAGCCTGCGCAGTTCAGCACCAGGTCGCAGTCGGCGGCGGCGATCGCGGCCTCGACCGCGGCGAGGTCGGAGAGGTCGACGTCCTGGCGCGACAGGGCGGTCAGGGCCGCGCGGCCGGCGGCCCGGTCGATCATCGCCCGCGAGACCTGGCCGGTGGCGCCGAACTGCAGGATGCGGATCAAGAGGTCACGCCCAGGCGCTGGCCGGCGAAGCCCTTGGCCCGGATGGTCTCCCACCAGGCGTCGTTGTCGAGGTACCAGCGCACGGTGCGCTCCAGCCCCTCTTCGACGGTCATGGCGGGCGACCAGCCGAGTTCGCGCCGCAGCTTGCCCGCGTCGATGGCGTAGCGGCGGTCGTGGGCCGGGCGGTCGGCGACGTAGGTGATCAGGCTTTCGCGCGGGGTGTTGCCGGGGCGTATGGCGTCGAGCACGGCGCAGATGGTGCGCACCAGATCGATGTTGGCGCGCTCGGCGTCGCCGCCGATCAGGTAGGTCTCGCCCGGAGCGCCGGCCTCCAGCACCCGCAGCAGGGCGCCGGCATGGTCCTCGACATACAACCAGTCGCGCACCTGCCGCCCGTCGCCGTAGACCGGGATGGGCCGGCCGGCCAGGGCGTTGAAGATCACCGTCGGGATCAGCTTTTCGGGATGCTGGCGCGGCCCGTAGTTGTTCGAGCACGAGGTGACGATCACCGGCAGGCCGTAGGTGCGTCCCCAGGCCCGGGCCAGGAGGTCGGAAGAGGCCTTGCTGGACGAGTAGGGCGAGGTGGGGTCGACCGGCGAGCGCTCGTCGAAGGGCGGATCCTCCGGACGCAGAGCGCCGTAGACCTCGTCGGTGGAGACGTGGACGAAACGGAAGCGTCCGGCGCGGTCGGCCGGCAGGCGGGCCAGGTGCGCGCGGGCGGCTTCCAGCAGCACGGCCGTGCCGACGATGTTGGTGCGCACGAAGGCCAGGGGCCCGTCGATCGAACGGTCGACGTGGGACTCGGCGGCCAGATGCAGCACGGCGTCGGGGTCGTGGCGGGCGAAGATCGCGGCGACGGTCTCGGCGTCGGCGATGTCGGCCCGCTCGAAGGCGTAGCTGGGAGCGCCCTCCACCTGCGCCAGGTTGGCGAGGTCGCCGGCGTAGGTTAGGGCGTCGAGATTGACCACGGCGTGGCCGGCGGCCAGGGCCGCGCGCACCAGGGTCGAACCGATGAAGCCGGCGCCGCCGGTGATCAGGAGCTTCACGCCGCGTCTCCGCCGGCTGTCGGGAAGCGAGGACCCAGCCGTTCGCGCAGGAAGGCCAGGAGATCGCCGCCGGTGAACAGGAAACCCTCCATGCCGGCCCGCCGGGCGGCTTCGACGTCGCTGTCGTTGTCGCCCACCAGCACGCAATCTTCCGGCGACAGGCCGGCCTCGGCCAGGCCGCGCAGGATCATGCCGGGGTTGGGCTTGCGGTCGGGGTGGTCGTCGCGGCGATAGGCCTCGACGACGGCGTCCTTGTGGAACGGGCAGTGGTAGAAGGCCGAAATCTCGCCGCCCAGGGCCGCCAGCTCGCCCCGCATGTGGGCGTGCAGGGCGTGGACCGCGTCCTCGCCGTAATAGCCCCGGGCCACGCCGGACTGGTTGGTGACGACGATGCTGCGCACGCCGGCCGCCGTGAGGGTCGCGACCGCTTCGCGCGCGCCCGGGATCCATTCCAGGTCGGCCGGGTCGTGGACATAGCCGCGGTCGACGTTGAGGACGCCGTCGCGATCGAAGAAAACGGCCTTCAATGGTTTCGGATCAAGCATCTCATCACGCAATTACGCGACGGCCCGGTTCGTCACAAGCCGAGGGTTGCACGGGGCCGTCCGACCGCTAGAAAACCCTCGACCCCGTTGGAGAACCGCATGACCGTCCCGGCCCGCATCGTCCGCCTTCGCGACCAGCTCAAGGCCTGGGCGCTGAACGACGCCTTCCCCCTGTGGTGGACCGTCGGCGCGGACCGCGAGAACGGCGGCTTCTTCGAAAAGATCGCCCTGGACGGAACGCCGGTGGAGGCCCCGCGCCGCGCCCGGGTTCAGCCGCGCCAGATCTATTCCTACGCCGCGGCCGGGGTGTTGGGCTGGGAAGGCCCCTGGCGCGAGGCCCTGGCGCACGGCCTGGAATTCTATCTGGCGCGCTATCGCCGCCCCGACGGCTTCTTCCGCACGCTGGTGGCGTCGGACGGCTCGCCCCTGGACGACAAGGTCGATCTCTACGACCAGGCCTTCGGCCTGTTCGGCCTGGCCATGGCCAGCCAGGCCCTGCCCGAGCGCGAGGACCTGCCGCGCATCGCCGTCGCCTTGCGCGAGGCCCTGCACGCGACGCTGAAGCATCCGGTCGCCGGTTTCGAGGAGAGCGTTCCGCGCACCCTGCCGCTGCTGTCCAACCCGCACATGCACATGTTCGAGGCCAGCCTGGCCTGGGTCGAGGCCGGCGGGGATGCGGGGTGGCGGGCCATGGCCGACGAGATCGCGCAGCTGGCGCTCTCCAAGTTCATCGACCCGGTGAGCGGCGGCCTGCGCGAGTATTACGACGGCGACTGGAACCCCGCGCCGGGCGTGGCCGGCCGGATCGTCGAGCCCGGCCACCAGTTCGAATGGGCCTGGCTGCTGCTGCGCTGGGGCGCGCTGGCGGGACGTGAAGACGCCAAGACCGCGGCCCTGCGGATGATCGACATCGGCAAGGGTCCGGGCGTCGACCCGGCGCGCGGCGTGGCGATCTTCGCCCTGCTCGACGACATGAGCGTGCACGACGACGTGGCGCGTCTGTGGGCCCAGACCGAGTGGATCAAGGCCGGGGTGCTGGCCGCCCAGGTCACGGGCGACGTCGCCTGGCTCGAGACCGCCGCCGACGGCGCCGAGGCGCTGCTGAAGTATTTCGACGTCGCCGTTCCGGGCCTGTGGCGCGACAAGCTCCAGGCCGACGGAACCTTCGTGGACGAGCCGGCCCCGGCCAGCTCGTTCTATCACATCGTCTGCGCGATCCTGGAGCTGGACCGCGTCGTCACAGCCATGTCGTGACGAGCACGGTGGCGGCCTCGCCGGCCTGGACCAGGGTCGGCGAGTGCAGGTCGGCGCGGACGCCGCAGGCGAAGCTGTCGCTCTCGGTCTGAAGCGCGCCGCCCAGGACCTGGATCGAGCTGGCCGGCAGGCTGGCCGTGGCGCCGGCCTCGAACCGCCACAGGACGACCTCGGCCTTGGGCGAGCGGGTCACCGGCTGGCGCTCGACGCCGCCCGAGAAGGCGATGGCGTGGCGGTGGGCGATGTCGCGGCCGCCGGCCTTCAGCACGTCGACCAGGGTCTTGACCGCCTGGGCGTCGTCGCGCCGGCAGACCAGCACGGCGTCGCTTTCGGCCACGATCAGCAGGTCCTGCACGCCGATAGCGCCGACGAACGGACCGTTCGAGCGGGCCAGCACGCCGTTGGTGTTGATCAGGTGCACGTCGCCGGCGGCGGTGTTGCCGGAGGCGTCGCGGATCGAGGCTTCCCAGATGGCGTCCCAGGCGCCCAGGTCCGACCAGGTGAAGGCGGCGGGCGCGACGGCGGCCTTGGAGGTGCGCTCCATCACCGCGTAGTCGAGCGACTTCTTGGTGGTGGTGGCGAAGGCGCCGGGATCGAGATGCAGGGTGATGCCGTTGCGCTCGCCCTTCTGGACGGCGTCGACGGCGCCGCTGCTGATAGCCGGCTCGTAGGCGTCCAGTTCGTCGAGCAGGGTCTTGGCGGCGAAGGCGAAGTTGCCGCTGTTCCAGTAGTAGCCTTCGTCGAGATAGCGCTTGGCCGTCTCCAGATCGGGCTTTTCGACGAAGGCGTCGATGGCCTTGACGCCGCTGGGCAGCGGCGCGCCGGGCTTGATGTAGCCGAAGCCGGTGGCCGGGGCGGTGGGCTGCACGCCGAAGGTGACGATCAGGCCGGTCTTGGCCGCGGAAATGGCGGTCATGGCCGCGTCGCGGAACACCTCGACCTCGGCGATGTGGTGGTCGGCGGCCAGCATCAGCACGACCCCGTCGGGCGACTGGCCCTGGACATAGGCGGCGGCGGCGGCGATGGCGGGCGCGGAGTCCCGCGCCTCGGGCTCGATGATCACCACCAGGTCGGCGCCGACCTCGCGGGCCTGGCGCTCGACCAGTTCGGCCATGTGGCGCCCGGTGACGACGACGATCTCGCGCGCGCCGGGAAGATTGATCACCCGAAGGATGGTTTCCTGAAAGCTTGAGCGTTCGCCGATCAGTTTCAGGAATTGCTTGGGCCGATCCGAGCGTGAAGAGGGCCAGAGGCGCGTGCCGGATCCGCCGCACAGAATCACCGGATAGATGGCGTCGACCAAGGATTCCCCCGAAATTCCACGCGGATACACTGCGCGGACTATATGACAATCTTCAGGCGGTCCACCGTGTTTGCCGGTCATTAACCAGGATTAGTGCGCGAAACTCTATACGGGCGTTTTAGTGTGCAACTCGGTCAGCCACGCGTCAGCCGAGGCATCGGACGGCATCCGCCAGTCGCCGCGGGGCGAAAGGGCGCCGCCCGACGAGATCTTGGGTCCGTTGGGCAGGGCCGAGCGCTTGAACTGGTTGGCGAAGAACCGCTTGAGGAACAGCTCCAGCCAGCGCTTGATCTCGGCCAGGTCGTAGGCCCGGCGCGCGCCGTCGGGCAGGCCGACCGGCCACGCGCCCTTGCCCGCGTCGCGCCAGGCGCTCCAGGCCAGGAAGGCGATCTTCGACGGCGCCATGCCGTAGCGGCTCATGTAGTAGAGGTTGAAGTCCTGCAGGGCGTAGGGGCCCACGAAGCTCTCGGTGGCCTGCACCGCCTCGCCCGGCACCAGTTCGGGCGAGATCTCGGTGGCCAGGATGTCGTCCAGCAGGGCGGTGGTGGCCGCGTCCACGTCGCCGGAGTGCGAGACGAAGCGGATCAGGTGCTGGATCAGCGTCTTGGGAACCCCGCTGTTGGGGTTGTAGTGGCTCATCTGGTCGCCGACCCCGTAGGTGCACCAGCCCAGGGCCAGTTCCGACAGGTCGCCGGTGCCCACCACCATGCCGCGATGGTGATTGGCCAGGCGGAACAGATAGTCGGTGCGCAGGCCCGCCTGCACGTTCTCGAAGGTGACGTCGTAGACGGCCTCGCCCTTGGCGAAGGGGTGGTCCATGTCGGCCAGCATCTGCCTGGCCGCCGGGCGGATGTCGATCTCCCCGGCGGTGACGCCCATGGCCCGCATCAGCGCCCAGGCGTTGGACTTGGTGCGGTCGGAGGTGGCGAAGCCGGGCAGGGTGTAGGCCAGGATCTCCGATCGCGGACGGCCCAGCTGGTCCATGGCCTTGGCCGCGACGATCAGGGCGTGGGTGGAGTCCAGGCCGCCCGAAATGCCGATCACCAGGCTCTGCGAATTGGTCGCCTCGATGCGCCGGGCCAGGCCCTGGACCTGGATGTTGTAGGCCTCGTAGCAGTTCTCGCGCAGCTTGGCCGGGTCCGAGGGGGTGAACGGAAAGCGCTCGATCGCCCGGGCCAGCGCCAGATCGCCTGCCGGCGGCGCGAAGTCGAACGACGCGATCCGGAACGGAACCTCGGGCGGGGCCAGGGCCATGGCGTCGCCGAAGCTGCCCACCCGCATGCGCTCCTGGCGGATGCGCTCGACGTCGACGTCGGCGAAGGTCCAGGTCGGGCCGGTGGAGAACCGTTCGGTCTCCGCCAGCAGGGCGCCCATCTCGTGGATGTCGAGGTGGCCGTCCCAGGCCACGTCGGTCGAGCTCTCGCCCGCCCCGGCCGCCGAATAGACATAGGCCGCGATCGCCCGCGCCGACTGGCTGGCGCACAGCAGGCGGCGGGTCTCCGACTTGCCGATGGTGATGTTGCTGGCCGACAGGTTCAGCAGGATCTCGGCCCCGGCCAGGGCCTGGGCGGTGCTGGGCGGATTGGGCGTCCAGACGTCCTCGCAGATCTCGATCCCCACCGTGAAGGGGGTCTCGCCGCTTGAGCGGACCAGGACGTCGGTCCCGAATGGAGCGTCCTGGCCGGCCAGGCGCAGGGTCTTGCCCGTCACGCCGGCGCCGGGGGTGAACCAGCGGCGCTCGTAGAACTCGCGGTAGTTGGGCAGGAAGCTCTTGGGAACGACGCCCAGCACCCGGCCGCCCTGGATGGCGACGGCGGTGTTGTAGAGCCGTCCGCCGTCGCGCAGCGGCGCGCCGACCACGAACAGCGGGCTCAGAGCCTTGCTCTCGTCGGCCAGGTCGGCGATCGCCGCTTCGGTCGCGTCCAGCAGCACGTCCTGCTGCAGCAGGTCGTCGATCGAGTAGCCGGTCAGGCCCAGTTCGGGGAACACCAGCACCGCCACGCCCTGGTCGTGGGCCTGGCGCACCAGGTCGAGCACGCTTCGCGCGTTCACGGCCGGATCGGCCAGCTTCACCTTAGGAACGGCGGCGGCGACCCTGACGAAGCCGTGGCGGTAGGGCGAGAAGAACGACGGGCTACCCAAGAGGCCGACCTTTCGAGGTTATGCTGAAAGTGAGCATAAGTCTGGGCCCTGCTATAACCCGTCCGCCCGCCGTTGCATAGCGGCCGCAGCCGATAAGCGTTGAGTTCCGTTTGCTTGACCCTGGCGGCCCCACATGTCACGTGCGGGCCGCGCAGGCGCCCCCCGCCGTCCACAGACATTATAAAGCCGAAGAGCCAGAGCCCATGCCCGTCTCGCCGATCAAGATGGCCGACGCCATCCGAGTCCTCTCGATGGAGGCCGTGCACAAGGCCAAGTCGGGCCACCAGGGCATGCCGATGGGCATGGCCGACGTGGCCACCGTGCTGTTCAGCAAGTTCCTGAAGTTCGACGCCTCCAAGCCCGACTGGGCCGACCGCGACCGCTTCGTGCTGTCGGCCGGCCACGGCTCGATGCTGCTCTACTCCCTGCTTCACCTGACCGGCTACAAGGCCGTGACGATGAAGGAGATCGAGAACTTCCGTCAGTGGGGGTCGCTGACCCCCGGCCACCCGGAAGTCCACCACACCCCGGGCGTGGAGACCACCACCGGCCCGCTGGGCCAGGGCCTGGCCACCTCGGTCGGCATGGCGATGGCCGAGGCTCACCTCGCCGCCGTCTACGGCAAGGATCTCGTCGATCACCGCACCTGGGTGATCGCCGGCGACGGCTGCCTGATGGAAGGCGTCAGCCACGAGGCCATCAGCCTGGCCGGCCGCCTGAAGCTGTCGAAGCTGACGGTCCTGTTCGACGACAACAACACCACCATCGACGGCGTGGCCACCATCGCCGAGACGGGTGACCAAGCAGCGCGCTTCAAGGCCGCCGGCTGGGCCGTGAAGGTCGTCGACGGCCACGACCACGGCAAGATCGCCGCCGCCCTGCGCTGGGCGACCAAGCAGGACCGCCCGACCATGATCGCGTGCAAGACGCTGATCTCGAAGGGCGCCGGTCCGAAGGAAGGCGACCCCCACAGCCACGGCTACACCCTGTTCGACAAGGAGATCGTCGACGCGCGGGCCGCCATGGGCTGGGACGCCGCGCCGTTCACCCTGCCGGACGACATCGCCAAGGCCTGGAAGAGCGTGGGCCGCCGCGGCGCCCGCGTCCGCAAGGCCTGGGAAGGCGTCGTCGCCGCCTCGGACAAGGGCGCGGAATTCACCCGCGCGGTGGTCAAGGGCCAGCTGCCGGCCGACGCCTTCGCCAAGCTCGAGGCCCACATCGCCGCCGCCGTCGAGAACAAGCCGGTCAACGCCACGCGCGTTCACTCCGGTTCGGCCCTCGACCAGCTGATTCCGGTCATCCCGGAAATGATCGGCGGCTCGGCCGACCTGACCGGCTCGAACAACACCCTGGTCAAGGGCATGGGCGCCTACGACACGCCCGACTACGCCGGCCGCTACGTCCACTACGGCGTGCGTGAGTTCGGCATGGCCGCGGCGATGAACGGCATGGCGCTGCACGGCGGCGTGATCCCGTACTCGGGCACCTTCCTGGCCTTCGCCGACTACAGCCGCGCGGCCATCCGTCTCGGCGCCCTGATGCAGGCCAAGGTCATCCACGTGATGACCCACGACTCCATCGGTCTTGGCGAAGACGGCCCGACCCACCAGCCGGTCGAGCACGTGGCGTCCCTGCGCGCCATCCCGAACCTGCTGGTCTTCCGTCCGGCCGACGCCGTCGAGGCCGCCGAGGCCTGGCAGGTCGCCCTGCAGCAGAACACGACCCCCTCGGTCATGTGCCTGTCGCGCCAGAAGACCCCGCACGTCCGCGCCTTCGCCGGCGAGAACCAGGTCGCCAAGGGCGCTTACGAGCTGCTGGCCGCCGAAGGCGGTGAAGCGGCCGTGACGATCTTCGCCACCGGCACCGAGGTCGGCCTGGCCGTCGCCGCCCGCGAGATCCTGCAGGGCCAGGGCAAACCGACCCGCGTGGTCTCGGTTCCGTGCTGGGAGCTTTTCGACCAGCAGCCGGCCGCCTACCGCAAGGCCGTGATCGGCTCGGCCCCGGTGCGCGTGGCCGTCGAGGCCGGCATCCGCCAGGGCTGGGAGCGCTTCATCGGCGAGGACGGCAAGTTCGTCGGCATGACGGGCTTCGGCGCCTCGGCTCCGTTCGAGCGCCTCTACAAGGAGTTCGGCATCACCGCCGAAGCCGTGGTCGCCGCCGCGGCCTAAGGCTATCCGTCGAAAGGTGGGCGCCGGCGTCCGGCGCTCACCCGTCGATCCATTCGACCTTGACGTCCTCGACCCTGGCGTAGTGCAGCGCCGCGAGCGACTGGGCCGCGAAATGGCGGTTCTCCAGCCAGGTCGCGACCTCGTTGATCGAGGCGAAGCCGGCGGTCTTTCCCTGCAGCGAAGCGTTCCAGCCCCAGCGCGGACCCAGGGCCTGGGGCACGCCGAACGGCTGGCGGACGTCGTCCTGGCGGGTGATCGCCCCGGCCAGCGCCTGTTCGCCGCGCGCGGCGATCTCGGCGGCCGCCGCCTGCGGGATGACCCCCCGGGCGACCTTCGAATTCAGTTCGGCCAGCATGCGCTGGCGCCAGACGACATAGTCGATCTCGACCGGTCCGATGTGCGGCGCCAGCACTTCGGCGGCGATCAGCGCCGCTTCCAGCGAGAACGGCTGCTGGCCCAGGAAGTCGAAGCCGGCCGGGCCGTGTGACGAGCCGATCTCGCGCTCGGGATCGGTGCCGTAGCGGGCGCCGGCGTTGGCGTCGTGGTGCATCGAGGTGCCGATGCTCTTGGTGTGGCGGCCGATGACGGCGATCGGGCGGTTGACGCAGGCGACCTCGCGGGCGAGGCCCGCCGCGACCCGGTAGGTCACGTACTCGCCAAGGCGCTGGACCATGAACACGCCGGACATTTCGCGCCGGACGCGCTCGACCAGGTCGCGCTTGATGACGATCGCGGGAGTATGGCGGACATTGGCCGAGTGGATCATCCGGCGTCCGATCATCGGGCCGTCGGCCAGCAGGACGGTGTCGCCGAAGCTGGTCGGGTCCGCCGTATTGGCCAGGGCCTCGCTCGGGAAGGACGGCCAGTAATAGCGCAGCCGGCTGCCGATGATCATCTCGGCGCGGCTGGCGTCGGCGACCGCCTCGATCGTCTCGAAGCGCGAGACCGTGACCTGGTCGTCGTCGCCGAAATGGCTGAGCCACTCGCCGCGGGCGTGCTGGTAGCCGAACTCGGCGTTGCGCCCGTAGTCCAGGCGCGAGGGCGGGCGCACCAGCTTCAGGTTGGGCGCGTCCAGGCTCTGCAGGTAGGCCCAGGTTCCGTCCTCGGAATGATTGTCGCTGACGATGATCTCGACGTCGTCGCCGCAGACCTCGAGCATGTAGGGCAGGATCGTCCTCAGCGGCTCTTCGCCGTTGAGGGTGGGGATGATGATCGAGTGGCGCGGCGCGCTTTCGGGCGCGCGGGGGCGGCGTTGCGCCGCGACCTTGATCTTGGCCGTGATCAGGCCGAGGCGCGGGGCGCCGGCGGCGGGGGATTCCACCCGGCGCGAGACCAGTTGCAGCGCCGTGATCGGGGCGGCGTCGGCGGCCGGGATCACCGCGCGCAGCGTGCTGGGGCCGGCGGTGCTCACCGCGACCTCGGCCAGGACCCGCTCGCCCAGGCGCAGCTGCGCGCTCTGACCCTCGCAGCCGGCGTGGGTGCCGATCTCGATGGCGATCTCGTGCTCCCGGCCGGCGGTCAGCGGCAGGCGCAGTTCCGCCGTCTCGGCGTTGGTCCAGCGATAGGCCCCGAACTGGCTGGAGGCGGCGTTGGTCCAGCCGCCGGGGAAGTAGGCGGTCCGCGCGATGTCCAGCGCCGTGCGCCCGGGCGTGCCGACCGGCGGACCCCAGTGCGAGGCCAGGGCCGCGCCGGTCTCGGCCAGCATGGCGTCGGTCAGGGCGTCCGGAGCGGCGAGGGGGGCGTCGAAATAGCCGTTCAGGCCATGGGCGCGCCAATGTTCGAGCTTGCGCGTCAGCACCTCGGCCAGCCAGCCGGGCGAACCCGCCAGCTTGTCGGGATAGCTGTAGTGGAAGGCCAGCCACGCGGCGTTGCCGTCGTCGAAGGCGTTGCCGCCCGTGAACGCGTCCGGTTCGCGCACGCCCTGGGCCGCCGCGAAGCGGTTCAGGTGGCTGGCGCCCAGCGCATGCAGCGGCTTGCCCCAGAACAGGGCTTGCAGGCCCACGCTGGAGCTCACGGTG
>JASGDR010000342.1:0-17029 GCA_047607095.1 Caulobacter sp. | reverse complement strand
TCTCGGCCCTGAACCGCGCGGGCCTTTCCGCCGACGCCCGGGCGATCGCCGTCGAGGGTCTGCTGCCCGCGCCGCCGGCCCCGCCGAAGGCCGCCGCCAAGCCTGCCGCGAAGCCGGCCGTGAAGAAGAGATGAGCGGTAGGGCAGAGGGCTGGGTCGAGGCCTTCCTGGAGATGATGGCCGTCGAGCGCGCGGCCGCCGCCAACACCCTGCGCGCCTACGAGAAGGACCTGGCCGACGCCCGGGGCTTCCTGGGGCGGACGGGCGGAGACCTGGACGAGGCCGACGCGGAAGCCGTGGAAGCCTATTTCCAGGACCTGGGAGCGCGCGGACTTTCACCGGCTACCGCCGCCAGGCGGCGCTCGGCCGTGCGGCAGTTCTACCGCTTCGCCCTGGGCGAGGGCTGGCGCAGCGACGACCCCTCCCGCCGGGTGGTCGCGCCCAAGGCCGGACGGCCGTTGCCCAAGGTGCTGTCGCGGGCCGAGATCGACGCCCTGCTGGCCGCCGCCTCGGCCAAGGACGGCGCCCAGGGCCTGCGCCTGACCTGCATCATCGAGCTGCTCTACGCCTCGGGCCTGCGGATCAGCGAACTGCTGGCCCTGCCGCTGTCGGCCCTGGCGCGCGACCCGGCCTTCCTGATGGTCAAGGGCAAGGGCGGCAAGGAGCGGCTGGCCCCGCTGAACGAGGCGGCCCGCGCGGCGGTGAAGGTCTATTTGGAGGGAAGGCTACAATTTCTGCCAAAGGGCGAGAAGGCCAGCGCCTGGCTGTTTCCCTCGCGCGGCAAGGGCGGGCGGCTGACGGCGCGGCGGGTCTCGCAGCTCTTGGAAGACGCCGCCATCGCCGCCGGGATCGACCGCGAGAAGGTCAGCCCGCACGTGCTGCGCCACGCCTTCGCGACCCACCTGCTGGAGGGCGGCGCCGACCTGCGCGTCATCCAGACCCTGCTGGGGCACGCCGACATCGGCACCACCCAGATCTACACCCACGTGGCCGGCGAGCACCTGGCCGAGGTGGTGCGCACCAAGCACCCGCTGGGGCGCAAGGGGTAGCGACGGGCCGCGACTGGCGAGGATGCGGGAGCCGGGAGGCTCCCGCAACGCCTCTACTTCGTCAGCACCAGGCTTTCCGGGAACGGGCCGCCCTTGAAGTCGATGCGGCCGGCCGGGCCCGCCGCGCGCTTGCAGAAGCCGGCCTTGATGATCTGCTTGGCCAGTTCGGGCGCCTGCATCAGGCTGACCTGGTCGCCGAGGCAGCGGTGCTCGCCGAAGCCCAGGTGCAGGTAGTGATAGGCCGGGCGGCCCGGCTTGAAGGTTTCCGGATCCGGGACGACCGTGCCGTCGTGCATGGCCGAGGCGACGCTGGCGAACACCACCGTGCCGGCGGCGAGGGTGGTCTGGCGCGGCGTGCCGGCGGCGATCGTGTAGGGCTCGACCAGCAGGCGCACCACGAACGGCGCCATCGGGTTGAAGCGCAGGGCCTCCCAGAAGAGGGCGTCGAAGGCCGTGTCGTCGTTGGCCTGGGCCGCGCGCTTGGCGGCGACCATCTGGTCGGGCCGATCGAGCAACTGGTCGATCGCCTGGACGATGGCGGCCGAGGTGGTCTCGATGCCGCCGACCAGCAGGCCCATGGTGTTCGACAGGATGCGGCCCTGGTCGAAGCCGATCTGCGGCGGGGTCTGCAGGCGCAGCATGCGGGAGACGACGTCGTCGAGCTTGGGGTCGGCCTTCACCTGCTTGGCGCGGCGGGGCAGGAAATCCTCGAGATACGACCGCATCTCGGCCCCGGCGGCGATGTTGGCCGCATGGACCTTGGGATCGTCGGTCAGGTTGTGGAACATGTCGTTCTGGGTGGCGTACGACCAGCGCAGCATCGCCGTCAGGTCGGGCCCCGGAAAGCCGAAATACTGGCCGGTGAGGGCGATCGGGCCGGGGCGGGTGACCTGCGAGACGATCTCCAGCCGACCGTCGGGCGAGGCGCCCTGGGCGATCTTCTGGGCGCCGATCTTGGCGACGGTCTGGCGCACGCTGGGCAGGTCGGCCTGCTGGATCAGCGCCCGCATGATCCCCTTGTCGCGCTGGTTGTAGACCGTGCCGTCGCGGGCCAGCATGAACGGGCCGACGGCCGGGTCCATCTTGGGGGCGTACGGCTTGACGGTGAACTGCAGGTTCCGGGTCAGCGCCTCCTCGACGTCGGCGAACATCGCCAGGATGGTCGGCCCGCCGGGCGTGACCAGGATCGGCCGTTTGGCCCTCAGTTCCTTGAACAGCGCCAAGGGCTTGGTGGCGATCCACTGATAGAGCAGGCCCAGCTTCTGCTGCGGCTGCTGCGCGGCGTCGTAGGCGTCCAGGAACGATGATGCTGCGACATCGACCATCTTTGACCTCGGCTTGGTGTGAATTCTGATTGTCTTGAAAGCGGCCCCGTGGACGCGCGCCGGTGGACCGGCCGATGCGTCGCTTCCATAAATTGTATCGTATGTTGATGAGTCCTCAAAATTGCATTCTTATGGATGCGTCGCGGAGGGGAACGTCGATGTCGGGATTCAAGAAAGCGGCCCTGTGGGTGCTGGCGCTGGTCGTCTTCGTGGCGGTGGCGATCGGGGTGCAGAAGCTGCTGGCCTTCGTGAATCCGCCGCTGCCGCCGGCCCAGCCGGTGCGCGAGGCCCGCTGGCTCGACCAGGGCTGGAGCGAGAGCGACCGCTACTGGTTCCACCACGCGACCCAAGGCACCTCGACCCTGCCGATCCCCTACGCCTGGTTCGTGGCCGTGGCCGAGCCGAAGATCCTGCCCGGCAAGGAGAAGCTGTTCATCAACGACGGCTACATGCAGAAGCTGGGCTTCATCCCCAGCCCGCCGTCGGGCGGCGGCCAGGCCGGTCCGGCCGGCTGGCGCGAGACGGCCTACGGCTACAAGCACAAGATCGGCGGCGTGCCCGCCGACGCCGGCGTCGAGAGCAACAAGGGCCTCAATCCGGCCGGCATGCCGGTGGGCTTCGCCATCACCAAGGCCTATGCCGACCCGACCACCGGCAAGATGCTGCCCGACCAGGTGGGCCTGACCTGCGCGGCCTGCCATACCGGCCACCTGGAATACAACGGCGTCTCCCTGCGCATCGACGGCGGCAACGCCGCCTCGAGCCTCGGCCAGCTGACCAGCACGCTCGGCGCGGCGCTGCTGCTGACCGACGTGCTGCCCTGGCGGTTCAATTCCTTCGCCGACCGGGTGCTGGGGCCCAAGGCCTCCAAGGCCGACCGCAAGAAGCTGCACGCCGAGCTGAAGGCCACGATCAAGACCCTGGCCGCGGCGGCCAAGGCGACCTCCGAGATCGACAAGCGCGACGGCGTGCCCGAGGGCTTCAACCGCCTGGACGCCCTCAACCGCATCGGCAACGAGGTGTTCTACGTCAACCTGCTGCCGGTGAAGTCGGCGACCTTCGATCCGCTGACCAACTACGCCGCCCTGACTGCGCCGGTGAAGTATCCGCACCTGTGGACCACGCCCTGGTTCACCTGGGCGCAGTACGACGGCTCGATCGGCCAGCCGGCCATCCGCAATGTCGGCGAGGCCATCGGCGTGCTGGCCCGGGTGAACATGACCACCTACGACCAGCCCCACAAGCTGTGGGACTCGTCGGTGCCGGTGGGCAACCTGGCGCGGATGGAGCAGCAGATCGAGGGCCCCAACCCGCTGGTGCGCGAGCCCGACGGCCGGGTGCGCGGCTTCAAGGGGCTGTCGGGCCCCAAGTGGCCGCAGGACGTGCTGGGCCGGATCGACATCGCCAAGGCCGAGGCCGGCCGCAAGGTCTACGCCCTGCGCTGCCAGGGCTGCCACATGCCGCCGGTCGACGACCCGAACCAGGCGCTCTACAGCCCGTCGCTGTGGACCACGGCCAACGAGCACGGCGAAAGCTATCTGAAGGTCAACATCATCCCGCTCAGCGTGGTGGGCACCGATTCCGGCCAGGCCGAGATCCTGTCGGCCCGCAAGATCAAGACGCCGCTGGCGCTGGGCCTGCAGCCGGGGGTGACCGACCCGGCCACGGGGGTGACCTGCTTCACCACGCCGACGCCGGCCGCGACCGACATGAGCTTCGGCCAGGCTCTGGCCTCGGCCGTGCAGTTCGTGGTCGACAAGTTCCACGTCGACGAGGGGACGCCGATCAAGAGCGTCGAGGCCGACGCCGACAAGGGCAACCGCCCCAACTGCATCCAGGCCCCGCCCGCCTACAAGGCCCGGCCGCTGAACGGCATTTGGGCGACGCCGCCCTATCTGCACAACGGCTCGGTGCCGTCGCTGACGGCCCTGCTGGGACCGCCCGGCGATCGTCCGTCGAGCTTCTGCCTGGGCAACCGCGCCTATGATCCCAAGGTCGTCGGCCTGGACGTGAAGGCCTGCCCGCGCGGGGCGTTCAAGCTCGACACCAGCGTCAAGGGCAGCTCCAACAAGGGCCACGAGTTCCGCGACGCCCCGGCCGGGACCAAGGGCGTCGTCGGCCCCGCGCTCAGCGCGCAGGAGCGGGCGGCGGTGATCGAGTTCCTGAAGACGCAGTAGGAACCGGAGGGAAAAACGGCCGGGGGCCTTTACGGCCTCGGCCGCCGCGCTCTAGAAAGCCCGCAACTTTTGTAAGGGCTTCGCCTTCGCGCCGCCCGGCCGACGAAGGAGGCTTTCCATGTCCGACGAAACCCGCGATTCCAACGGCGCGATCCTGGCCGACGGCGACAACGTCACCCTGATCAAGGACCTGAAGGTCAAGGGCTCGGGCGGCGTGACCCTCAAGCGCGGAACCCTGGTCAAGAAGATCCGCCTGACCGGCGACCCCGACGAGATCGAGGCCAATGTCGACAAGGTGAAGGGCCTGGTGCTGCGCACCGAGTTCGTCAAGAAGGCCTGAGGCCGAAAATCCCTCTCTCTAAGAGAGAGGGGGTCCAGCCGCCGCCAGCCGGGCCAAGCCGTATTCGACGCGGCCGTCCCAGGTTTCCAGCAGGGGCTCGCCCGCGCCGAGGGCGGCGTGCAGCTCGGCCAGGGGGCGGGCTGGGGTCGGGTCGGCCAGGCGTGCGCCTGGACGCTCGTCCGCCGCCAGCGTCAGGAACATCACGCCGTAGAACAGGTGGCTGATCCGGCGCGCCAGGGCCAGGCGCGCCCGCCGCGCCTCGGTGGGCGGTTCGCCGAAATAGACGGCCAGCAGGCGGTCGGCGGCGGCGGGCGTCGGGGCGAACAGGTTGGCGACGGCGGCCAGATCGACATGGCGGTCGGCCAGGAACGCCGACTCCCAGTCGATCAGCCACAGCCGCCCGCTGTCGCCGAGGATGTTGCGGGGATTGAGGTCGTTGTGGCTGGAGACCGGTTCGTCGCCCGTCGCGCGGCCGGCGGCGGCCAGCTCCGCCCACAGGGCCGCTAGGCGTTCCTGGATCGCCGGGGGCGGCAGCGGGCGGGCCAGCAGGTCGCGCACCAGGCCGTCGAGGGCGGACAGGTAGTCGAGCCCGGGCGAGGCCAAGGGCGGAAAGGCCGGCGTCGCGTGCAGCAGCCGCAGGGTGCGGGCCATCTCGTCCAGCAGGGCGGCGGGACCGCCGGGGAAGTCGGCCAGGGGCGAAGGCTCGATCCACTCGCTGATCGTCACGCCGCTTTCCGCGTCGGCCCAGCGCAGGCGCGGCGCCAGCAGGGCGTCGGCGGCGATGCGCTGGCAGGCCTGGGCGCGGGCGGGGTCGCGCACGGCGTCGCGGGCCGCATCCATGCGCAGCACGTAGGGAATCCCGCCCACCCGGATGCGCCAGGTTCCCGCGCCCGACAGGCCGCCGGCCAGCCGGACCTCGGAATCGACCCCGTCGGCGGCGAAGGCCTCTCGCAGGGCGCGGGCGACGGCGGGATGACGGGCGACGGACATGGCGGGCGGCGGCTCCCTGAAAAGCACGTCGACTATTTCGTCCGGGTATTAATTGGAGTCAATATCGCCCGGGTGAAAATGGCGTCACTCGCCGCGCGCGGCCTTCTCCAGGGTCGGCACGTCGATCTTCACCATCTGCATCATGGCGGCGAAGACGCGGCCGGCGACCGCCTTGTCGGGGCCGGTGGTCAGCTCGATCAGCTGGCGCGGGGTGATCTGCCAGGAGAGGCCGTACTTGTCCTTCAGCCAGCCGCAGGCCGAGGGCCGGCCGCCATCGGCCAGCAGAGCGTCCCAGTAGTGGTCGACCTCGTCCTGGCCGTCGCAGTCGACGGTGAACGACACCGCCTCGTCGAACTTGAAGTGCGGGCCGCCGTTCAGCGCGGTGAAGCCCTGGCCGTCGAGCTCGAAATAGACGGTCGACACCGAGCCGCCCGGCCCGGCCGGCGGCGGCACGTCGTCCGGATAGCGGTTGACCGAGATGATGCGCGAGTTGGGAAAGATCGAGACGTAGAAGTTGGCGGCCTCTTCGGCCTGGGTGTCGAACCACAGGAACGGCGTGATCTTCGGCATGGCTTTCCTCCTCGAGCGGTCCGCACCGGCCGCGTCTTCCCGAGGACGAAGGAACGCCGACGGGGCCGACAGGGTCGAGCGAATTTTTCCAGGAGGGGCGCGCCGGGCCTCAGGCGTAGCGGTCGGCGAGGTCGAGCAGGGCCTGGTCGGGCCAGGCATAGCTGACGATGCGCACCTCCAGCGCCCGGTCGCGGGCCTGATCGAGGGCGCGGGTCATGGCCTCGTCGATCCAGCGGGTCGCGTTGCCGAAGGCGCCGCCGCCCAGGCGGGTGAGGCAGACGACGGGCCGGCCGCGCGCGGCGTTCAGCGTCGCCGCGTGCAGGGTGGCCTCGTAGGCGGCTTCCAGGACGAGCGTGGCGAAGGGCGCGGCGAGGGCCTTGGTGACCGGCGCGTAGGCGACCGGCAGGGCCGAGCAGAAGGCCTGGCAGACGGTCATGCCCGGGGTCTCGGGCGCGTCGGTGACCTCGGCGTCCCAGACGAGGCCGATGCGCAGGGCCGCCCGCAGGGCGTCGCGCTCGGGGGCGTCGAGATAGGCCAGCACGGCGGCGATAGCGTCGAGGCTGGCGTCGTCGAGTAGGGCGTAGCCGTTGCGCATCTGCCAGAGCATGCCGACGGGACGGCCGGTCAGTTCGGAAAGGCGCGCGCCCAGCTCGGCCAGGCCGTCGAACTGGCGCTCGCGCGTCTGTCCCGGGCGGCCGTCGACCGGGGCGAGATAGTTGCGGTAGATCGTGGCCGCCCCGGCGGCGATGGCGCAGGCCGGCCCCTGGGTGGGATCCCAGGCGTAGCGGGCGACGCCGTCCTCCGGACCGACGCCGGGATCGACCATCTCCAGCAGGTTGAACTGCGAGGCGACCTGGAACAGGGCGCCGGCGTTGCGGGCCTCGTTATGCAGGGCGCGGGCGTCGCCGCGCACGACCTCGACCTTCAGGCGGCCCGGAACCGAGACCTCGGCGGCGCGGGCGCGAAGTTCGGCCAGCGAGGGCGTCTCCAGCCGCCCGATCCCGAAGGTGCGGTCGGTCGCGTCGGAGACCAGGCGGCCGTCCTCGACGCGCAGCCGGGCCTGGGTGGCGGCGTAGTCCTGCTCGCCGAAGCCGGTCAGTTGTTCGAACCAGTCCATGAGTTAGGCCCGCATCCAGTCGATGAACGCCCGCAGCGCCGGGGAGAGCTGGCGGCGGCTGGGGTAGTAGAGAAAGAAGCCGGGGAAGGGCTCGCACCAGTCCTCCAGCAGCGAGACGAGGCGGCCGGCGGCGATGTCGTCGGCGACGGCTTCGCGGAACGGGAAGGCCAGGCCCGCGCCGGCGCGGCAGGCCTCCAGCAGGACGACGCCGTTGTCGGTGAGCAGCACGCCCGGCGGGGTGACGACGACGAGCCGCCCCTTGCGTTCGAACTCCCACGGATAGGGCTGGCCGGACGAACGGCGCACCAGCAGGCAGCGGTGGCCGCTCATCAGGTCTTCCGGCTCCCGGGGCGCGCCGTGGCGCTCGATATAGTCGGGCGTGGCGACCAGGGCCTGGGACAGCTCGCCGCTGAGGGGGATGGCGATCATGTCGGCCTGCAGCCGCTCGCCCAGCCGCACGCCGCAGTCGAAACCGCCGGCGACGATGTCGGACAGGGCGTCCTCGCAGACGATCTCGACCCGCACGTCGGGATAGGCGTTCATGAACGCGCCCAGGCGCGGGGCCAGCAGCATGCGGGCCGCCGTGCTGGCGACATTGATACGCAGGCGCCCGGCGGGGCGATCCCGGAACTGTGCGATGTCCTCCAGGGCCGCGTCGATGTCGGCCAGGGCGGGGCCGAGCCGCGCCAGCAGCCGCTCGCCCGCCTCGGTGGGGGCGACGCTGCGGGTGGTGCGGTTGAGCAGGCGCACGTCCAGCCGGGTCTCCAGATTGCGGATCGCGTGGCTGAGGGCGGACGCCGTGACGCCCAGGGCCTGGGCCGCGGCGCGGAAGCTGCGGCGCTCGGCGACCAGGGCGAAGACGGCGAGGTCGGGCAGGGGGCGCGTGTTCATTGCTGAGAGATGCTCAGGAGTGCGTTGAGACCGCAAGCGGTTATCGTCGCGTCCGCCCGGACCCATCTCCCTGCCGTCGCGGCGAGTCCGCGACGCTGATCTTCCGAAACAGGAGCTGCCCATGAAGACGCGCAAACTCGGCGACGGCCTGGAGGTTTCGGCCCTCGGCCTCGGCTGCATGGGCATGAGCTGGGCCTATGGTCCCGCCCCCGACAAGCAGGCGATGTTCGACCTGATGGCCAAGGCCGTCGACCTGGGCGTCACCTTCTTCGACACCGCCGAGGTCTATGGTCCGTACGTCAACGAGGAACTGGTCGGCGAGGGGCTGAAGCCGTTCCGCGATCAGGTGACGATCGCCACCAAGTTCGGCTTCGACATCGCCCCCGACGAAGCCGGCGTCCCGCGCATGCGCGGCGTCAATTCGCGCCCCGACAATATCCGCGCCGTGGCCGAGGCCTCGCTCAAGCGCCTGGGCGTCGAGGTGATCGACCTCTTCTACCAGCACCGCGTCGACCCGAACGTGCCGATCGAGGACGTGGCCGGAACGGTCAAGGACTTGATCGCCGAGGGCAAGGTCAAGCATTTCGGCCTGTCGGAAGCGGGCGCCGGTACGATCCGCAAGGCCTACGCGGTGCAGCCGGTGGCGGCGCTGCAGAGCGAGTATTCGCTGTGGACGCGCGGGATCGAAGCCGAGGTGCTGCCGACCATCCGCGAACTGGGGATCGGCCTGGTGCCCTACAGCCCGCTGGGCCGGGGCTTCCTGACCGGCGCGATCAAGGCCGGCGACGGTTTCGGCAAGGACGACTTCCGCTCGACCCTGCCGCGCTTCCAGGGCGAGGCGATCGCCAAGAACCAGTCGCTGGTCGAGGCGCTGACCCAGCTGGCCGGCGAAAAGGGCGTGACCCCCGCCCAGCTGGCCCTGGCCTGGCTGCTGGCGCAAGGGCCGGACATCGCGCCGATCCCGGGCACGACCAAGGCCGCGCGTCTCGAAGAGAACGTCGGCGCGGTGGACGTCGCGCTGAGCGCCGACGACCTGGCGCGGATCGCCGCGGCGGTGCCGGAGACCGAGGTCGAAGGCGCGCGATACGCCGAGGCTGGTCTGGCGATGGTGGGGCGTTAGCCGCGGTCGAGCCGATCCATGAGGAACCTCCCCCTGTGGGGGAGGTGATCGCGAAGCGATCGGTGGGGGGCGTGGTTGCTGAACCGGCCACGGCCTCGGAAGCTGAAAACTTCCCCCCACCGGCCTTCGGCCGCCTCCCCCACGGGGGGAGGTTCCTTGGAGCGCGACCCGCTGGGGCTTGAAAGCGTTGGTGGAGGCGGCTCAAACTCCGCTCCATGACCGACAATCCCCTGCAACGCCTCGACGCCCTGGAGCTGGTCAAGCTCGGCAAGTCGGCGATCACGGTCGGGGGGCTGGGGGCGGGGATCGTCATCGTCATCGCGGCCCTGCTGACCGCGCGGCTGGCGGCGGCGGGGCTGCGGCGCCTGAGGGCCCGGGCGGCAGACAGCGCGCCCTCGCTCTATGTGGTCGAGAAGCTGACGACCTACGGCCTGGTGCTGGTGGGGCTGCTGGCCGGCCTGTCGACCATGGGCATCGACCTGACCTCGCTGACGGTGTTCGCCGGCGCGGTCGGCGTCGGCGTGGGCCTGGGCCTGCAGGGGGTGATCAAGGACTTCGCCTCGGGCGTCAGCCTGGTGTTCGAGCGGCTGATCGCGGTGGGCGACTTCGTCGAACTGTCGAACGGCTCGCGCGGGGTGGTGCACGAGATCGGGCCACGCGCCACGCGCATCCGCACCAACGACGCCACGGACGTGATCGTGCCCAACTCGGTGCTGGTCAACGACCAGGTGATCAACTGGACCCTGCGCAACACCACCCGCCGCATCCGCGTGCCGTTCGTCACCGCCTTCGGGGTCGACAAGGAACTGGTGCGCGAGGCGGTGCTGAAGGCGGCCCGCAGCGTGCCCTTCACCAGCGCCGACGACGCCGTGCGCCGCACCCAGGTGTGGCTGGTCGGCTATGGCGAGCACGCCCTGAAGTTCGAGCTGATCGTCTGGCCGACGGTGGAGGCCGTGCGGCGGCCGGCGGCGATCTTCGCGGCCTATACCTGGGCCATCGACGACGCCCTGCGCGGGGCCGGGATCGAGATCCCCTATCCGCAGCGCGACGTGCGCCTGAGGGGCCTGTTCGGCGAAGAGGGCGAGGACGCCCGCGCCGCCCTGCGCCTGGAGCCGAAGGCCGCTCGCAAGGCCCGCGGCAAGGCCGCGACCCACGTCTCGCAGAACGACGCCGCCGACGAGCTGGGCCGCGAGGATCCCGACGAGGCGCCGCCGCCTTCCAGAACCCCTCCCCCTTGATGGGGGAGGGGCAGGGGTGGGGGTGACCTGCTGAGGTGGGGCCGTGCGCGGCTTCCTACGCCGTGCTCACCCCCATCCCCGGCCCTTCCCCCATAAAGGGGGAAGGGAGGGTGTCGTAGCGCCGCCCTTGACCCTCTCGCGCCCGCGCCGCAGTCTTCTCGCAACTGCGAAATAAGCACACTAGGGAAGACGCGCATGAAGACCGCTCGAGGCTTCTTCAAACCCCTGGCCATCGGCGCGCCGGCGCCGTGGCGGGAGCTTCCCGCCCGTGTCGAGCGGATGATCCACTTCGTGCCGCCGCACCTGGAGAAGGTGCGGGCCAAGGTCGGCGAGATCGCCCCCACGGTCGACGTGATCCTGGCCAATCTGGAGGACGCCATCCCCGCCGACGCCAAGGGCGCGGCCCTGGCGGGCACGATCGCGATGTCGCGCGAGGTCGACTTCAAGGCCCTGGGCGTGGGGCTGTGGGTGCGGATCAATTGCCTGAACTCGCCCTGGCACCTCGACGAGGTGGCCACCCTGGTCGAGAAGGCCGGCGAGGCGATCGACGTGATCATGGTGCCCAAGGTCGAGGGGCCGTGGGACATCTTCTACATCGACCAGCTCCTGGCCTCGCTGGAGGCCAAGCACGGGGTCACCCGGCCGATCCTGCTGCACGCCATCCTCGAGACGGCCGAAGGGGTGATGAACGTCGAGCAGATCGCCGGCGCCAGCCCGCGCATGCAGGGGATTTCGCTGGGGCCGGCCGACCTGGCGGCCAGCCGGGCGATGAAGACCACCCGGGTCGGCGGCGGCCATCCGGGCTATCGGGTCATCGAAGATCCGCATACGGACGGATCGCCTCGCGTCTCGGTCCAGCAGGACCTCTGGCACTACACCTTCGCCAAGATGGTCGACGCCTGCGCCGCCCACGGCATCAAGCCGTTCTACGGTCCGTTCGGGGCGATCGACGATCCCGTGGCCTGCGAGCAGCAGTTCCGCAACGCCTTCCTGATGGGTTGCGCCGGAGCCTGGAGCCTGCACCCCAGCCAGATCGCCATCGCCAAGAGCGTGTTCAGCCCCGACCCGGCCGAGGTGGCCTTCGCCAAGCGCATCCTGGAGGCCATGCCCGACGGCTCGGGCGTGGCGATGATCGACGGCAAGATGCAGGACGACGCCACCTGGAAGCAGGCCAAGGTGATGGTCGACTGCGCCCGACAGATCGCCGCCAAGGACGCGGAATACGCCGCGCTCTACGGGTTCTGAGGATCGGCCAGGCTGAGCGGCGGCCGGCGCCGCGTCTCGCGCTCGACCTTCCTTGAGGCCGGGCGCTCGCGCAGGCCATGGATGGCGCAGAGGATGATCCCGCCGAAATAGGCGATGAAGAAGGCCCAGCCGAGGATGGGAGCCTCGCCGGTCTGCTCATACTTGGCGGAAATCCAAGCCAGCCAGGCGCCCGCCAGTAGGGCCAGGGCGCCGGCCAGTACGGCCAGCCAGCCGGCGGTGTCGGCCGCCAGCTGCAGGCTGCGCGGGCTGTCGCGCCTCGTGAGGAGATTGAGCACGAAAGCCGCGGCGGGAAGCGCGAAGAAACCGAGGATGGTGCGCGCAAGGCCGCTCATGACGCCGTCGTCGTATTCTCCCGGCTCGGGGGAAATGACGCTCGCCGTCAGAAGGAGGCTGGCCGGTAGCGTCGTCAGGACTGCGGCGATGCTGTGGAGTTTTAGATAGGCGCCGCGTTCGGACATGGGCTGAATCTCGTCGGACAGGAGGCGAGCGATCCTTGGCGTCTGGAGCGGCGGCGGTCCAGCGCCGCGAGGGGAGGGCGCCGACAATCCCTCAACCCTGCAAGAAACCTGCACGCCGGGGTTGATAGCACCTTTTGCTCAAAGTTAGCATAACCCATGTCGCCGGATAGACCGGCGGCGGACATCGGCGTGAGGGAGTCTCATGCGCTTCGACTATCTCGTCCTGATCGGACGCTTCCAGCCGTTCCACAACGGCCACGCCAGCGTGCTGAAACACGCGCTGCGCTTGGCGGAGAAGGTGATCGTGCTCACCGGCAGCGCCGGCCAGCCCCGCACCATCCGCAACCCCTTCAACGCCGCCGAGCGGGCCGTGATGATCCGCGCCGCCGCCGGCGACGATGCGGCCCGACTGATCGTCGCGCCGCTGCGCGACCGCCTCTACGGCGACACCCTGTGGGTCGGCGACGTGCAGCGCCTGGTGGCCGAGGCCGTGGCGGCGGACGGCGCGGGCGAGGGGGCAAGCGTCGGTCTGATCGGCCGCAACAAGGACGACGCCACCGCGACCTATCTGGCCGCCTTTCCGCAGTGGGAGCTGGTCGACGTGCAGCACGCCGACGTGCTGTCGGCCACCGAGCTGCGCGACTGGCTGTTCGCCGGCGAGGCGGGCGGCCTGCGGCTGGTCGAGGCCAACGTGCCCGGGCCGGTGTTCGAGATGCTCAGCGCCTTCCGCGACGGCTCGCCCGCCTACGCCCAGCTGGCCCGCGAGCACGCCTTCATCAAGACCTACCGCCAGGCCTGGGCCGCCGCGCCCTATCCGCCGACCTTCGTCACCGCCGACGCGGTGGTGGTGCACTCGGGCCACGTGCTGCTGGTGCGCCGCCGGGCCGAGCCGGGCAAGGGGCTGTGGGCCCTGCCGGGCGGCTTCGTGAATCAGGGCGAGACGGTGCGCGAGGCGGCGATCCGCGAGCTGCACGAGGAGACCCGCCTGAAGATCCCGCCGGCCGTGTTGCGCGGCTCGATCGCGGCCGCGCGGGTGTTCGACCACCCCGACCGCTCGCTGCGCGGGCGAACGATCACCCACGCCTTCCACTTCGACTTCCCCGCCGGCCCGCTGCCGCGCGTGAAGGGATCCGACGACGCCGAGCAGGCGCGCTGGGTTCCCGTCAGCGAGGCCCTGCTGATGGAGGAGCAATTCTTCGAGGACCACTTCCACATCCTCGAACACTTCGTCGGCGCCGCCTGACGGCGCCGTCCAACCCTGTCCCGAAAGACGGAACGGTCAATCCGCGCGAAGGAGCTTCCGCGATGTTCGACAACCTGATCCTCGACACCGACAGCTACAAGGCCAGCCACTGGCTGCAATATCCGCCTGGCACGACGGGCGCCTTCTCCTATGTGGAAAGCCGGGGCGGGCGCTACGACCGCACGGTCTTCTTTGGCCTGCAGGCGATCCTGAAGACGGCGCTGGCCGCTCCGGTGACCCACGCCATGGTCGATGAAGCCGCCGAGCTGCTGGCCGCGCACGGCGAACCCTTCAACGAGGCCGGCTGGCGGCGGATCGTCGACGTGCACGGCGGCCGCCTGCCGGTGCGCATCCGCGCCGTGCCGGAGGGCACGGTGGTTCCGACGCACCAGGCCCTGATGACCATCGAGAACACCGACCCCGAGTGCTTCTGGCTGCCGTCGTACCTGGAGACCCTGCTGCTGCGGGTCTGGTATCCGGTGACCGTCGCCACCACCAGCTGGGGCGTCAAGCAGACGCTCCGCGCGGCGCTGGAGAAGACCTGCGACGATCCCGCCGGCCAGCTGCCGTTCAAGCTGCACGACTTCGGGGCGCGGGGCGTCTCCAGCCGGGAAAGCGCGGCGATCGGGGGCCTGGCCCACCTCGTCAACTTCCTGGGCAGCGACACGCTGAGCGCCGTGCAGGCGGGACGGGCCTGGTACAACGAGCCGATGGCCGCCTTCTCCATCCCGGCCGCCGAGCACAGCACGATCACCAGCTGGGGCCGCGAGCATGAGGCCGACGCCTATCGCAACATGCTCAAAAGCTTCGGCAGGCCCGGGGCGTTGTTCTCGGTGGTGTCCGACAGCTACGATCTGTTCGAGGCGGTCAGCCGGATCTGGGGCCGGGAGCTGCGCGAGGAGGTGATCGCCAGCGGCGCGACCCTGGTGGTGCGTCCGGACTCGGGCGATCCGGTGACGATCGTCGCCGAGACCCTCAAGCGCCTCGACGAGGCCTTCGGCAGCACGGTCAACGCCAAGGGTTACAAGGTGCTGAACCACGTGCGGGTGATCCAGGGCGACGGGGTCAATCCGGTCAGCATCGCGGCCATCCTCGACCGGGTGATCGCCGATGGCTTCAGCGCCGAGAACCTGGCCTTCGGCATGGGCGGCGGCCTGCTGCAGCAGCTCGACCGCGACACCCAGCGCTTTGCTTTGAAGTGCTCGGCGGCCAAGGTCGACGGCGTCTGGATCGACGTCAGCAAGAACCCGGTCACCGACCCGGGCAAGCGCTCCAAGGCCGGGCGGCTGATGCTCCAGCGCAATGCGGCGGGCGACTATCGCACCGTGGCCGTCGGCGAGGACGAGGCGGTGGAAGCCGGCTGGACCGACGCCATGGTCACGGTGTGGGAGAACGGGACGCTGCTGGTGGATCACACCCTGGCGCAGGTGCGGGCGCGCAGCGAATTGGGATGAGGTCCACCCTTCCGTGAAATCCCCGCTTTCGCGGGGGTTTTACGGGTTATGGAAATGGGGCGGCGTAGATGGGCCGCCGTCGCCGGCGCGGACCATCCCGTCTTCGACCGCGTACCAGATCGCCGAAGCGCCGCGGCGGTCGGCGACGGCCCAGTCGGGCGCCTCGCCGGGCGCCGAAAGCGAGACCACGCGCGCGCCGGTCTCGAAGATCAGGTCCAGTTCCGGCGGGGCGCCCGCGACGCCGCCGGACGCCAGCCGCAGGCCGACGATGTCGCCGGGCGGCCGGGGGCCTTCGGCGGCCTCGATCCGCCAGCCGCCGTAAAGACAGGCGGAAACCTCGCCGACAGGATTGCCGGAGCTGCCGTCGCGGCGGCGGACGCGCGACGGCGACAGCGTTCCGAACTCCAGGAACAGCGCGCCGTCGGCCGTCCAGGCGTGGCTGAGCGTCAGGCCCCGCAGCGCGGCTTCCAGCGCCGTCCTCAGGAGCGGTAGTCCCCGTTGATCGCCACGTACTGCTTGGTCAGGTCGCAGGTCCACACCGTGGCGCTGCCCTTGCCGACGCCGACCTCGACGGTGACCTCGAGCTCCTGGTGCTTCATGTAGGCGCTCATGGCCGCCTCGTCGTACTCGGCCGAGACCAGGCCGTCGCGGGCGGCGTAGAGGTCGCCGAACTTGACGCTGATCTTCTCGCGATTGACCGGCTCGTCGGCGCGGCCGACGGCCATGACGATGCGGCCCCAGTTGGCGTCCTCGCCGGCGAAGGCGGTCTTGACCAGCGGGCTCTCGGCGATGGTGCGGGCGATCTTGCGGGCCGACAGCGGGCTTTCGGCCCCGTTGACGGTGATCTTGACGAACTTGGTGGCGCCTTCGCCGTCGCGGACCAGCTGCATGGCCAGGTCCAGCAGCACGCCTTCCAGCTTTTCCCGGAAGTCGGCCAGGCGCTTGTCGCCCGGACGGCTGATCTTGGGCGCGCCCGACTGTCCCGTCGCGAACAGCAGCAGGGTGTCGTTGGTCGAGCGGTCGCCGTCCACCGTCACGCAGTTGAAGGTGGTGCGGGTGTAGAGGCTGACCAGGGTCTGCAGGGCGGCGGGCGCGATGGCCGCGTCGGTGGCCACGAAGGCCAGCATGGTGGCCATGTCGGGCGCGATCATGCCCGAGCCCTTGGCGATGCCGGCGATCTTCACTTCATGGCCGTCGATCACCGCGGTCGCATAAGCGCCCTTCGGGAAGGTGTCGGTGGTCATGATCGCCGAGGCGGCCTGGGCCCAGGCGTCCTCGGTGAGGCGCGTCTCGACCTCGGGCAGGCGGGCGGTGATCTTGGCGTCGTCGAGGATGACGCCGATCACCCCGGTCGAGGCCATCATCACGTCGCGCTGGCGGCAGTCGAAGCGCTTGCCGACGGCCGTGGCCACGCGGCGCACGGCGTCGGCGCCAGGCTTGCCGGTGAAGCTGTTGGCGCAGCCGGCGTTGACCACCAGGGCGCGCACGTCGGCGCCGCCGCTGGCGGCCAGCTGGCGCTTGCACCAGTCGACTGGGGCCGAGCCGACGCCGTGACGGGTGAAGACGCCCGCGCCCGAGGTGCCCTCGGCGAAGCGCATCAGCAGGAGGTCGGGGCGCTCGTGCTTGTAGAAGCCGGCGCGGCCGGTGGCGATCTCGACGCCGGCGATCGGCGGAATGGTCGGGAACGGCACGACCAGCGGCGAGACGGCCAGGCCCGGCTTGCCCGGCGCGGCGGCGGGCGTCGCGGCGGCCGCGGCTTGGGCGGGAGCGGTTTCGCCGGCCGACTTCTGGG
>JASGDR010000341.1:0-2601 GCA_047607095.1 Caulobacter sp. | reverse complement strand
TTTTATTTTGACTGTGAGTTGCCGTCCTGTAATTATCACTATACCAATCCGAGACGACGATCCATTTCAGGTGCCAATTGAGGAAACTTCTGGCGGTCCCTTTTGCCGTTCCTTCGAGGTTCCTGAGTGGGCGCACGCGATCGACAGCGTTCGGGATGGGTCGGGAACGCTGACGATCAATCATTATGAGCGTGGCCCGACGCTTCAGCGTGGTGGCGCGTTGATCGCTACCAAGTATGACGCTTCGGGCGAGCCGCTTGAAATCGCTCATGCGCTGACCCGCTATGGCATGCTCACCAAGGGCGGCGGGGCGCCGGTGGCGACGGCGCTCGAGGCGACGAAGATCGGACCTGACCGCTCGCCCCTGATCGCGGCGGCCGCAAGCGGGGCGGCGTCCTTTGGGTCCGAGGTCGAGGCCTCGGTAGGCTCGGGGGAGTTCCCCTACCGGTTGGAGCGCCGGACGGAGCTGAGAAGTGGGGTATCCCCGTATTTCCCCGACTACCTCGACCAATACAGCCTTCAGACCTACCGTCCCGTCGGCGGCCCTGTGAGCAATTGGGAGGCCGGCGCGGATATTTCATCATCGGTCTGGGAGGCGTTCGGCCAATCACGCATTCAAGCTTCCGCCCCGACCTTGGCGGCGTTCACGGCCATGCAGTGGGTGTGGAGCCAGCCGCGCAGCGCTGAGCGCGAAACGGCAGGCGCGCTGATCGCCGATTGGTGGCTGAAGAGCTGGCGGCACAATCTTGTCACCGTTCAGCAGGGCGCATCGAGCGAAAGTTTCGTTCGGCTTAGCGACGGCGCCTTCTGGCCGACCGCCGGGGGCGCTGCGCGTCTGACCGTTTCGGGAAGCCCGGTGCTGGTTCGGCCGCCTTATCTGAGAACCAGCCTGTCGCTCGGCGCCAGCCAGACCAAGGCCGTGGTGCGGGCCTGGGATTATAGCGGCATGAGCGTGACCCTCAGAGGAGCGAGCGGCGATGTCCGGGCCTACAGCTACTTTGGCCGCAAGCCGGCGGTGCTTGGAGGCAGCAATCAGCTCGACGCGCTTCGCGGGTTTCGACTGTCGAACTGGACATTCCCACGCGGGGTGACGCTTAGCCTCGTCTACCCGAGCACGGGGGACTACCGGCCCAGCCGCGTCAATTCGAGCCTGGGATACGGGCTGGATCTTTCCATTCCCGCGCCGGTGATCGGCTGTGAAACGATCGTCTCGACCGATACGCTCCAACGGGCGACGAGGGTTATCCTGCGCTCGCCGGTCGAGCGCACCGCGACCCAGCGCCCTGATCCCAACTGTCGCCCTCTTGAGATTTTTGGACCGGGCGACGCGGTCAAGCCGCTCGTTCGCTACGGATACGATGCGGCCGGCCGCGTGGTGGAGGCGCGTGATCGACTGGCCATCGCGGGCTTGCGCAATCCCAATAGTTTTCGGGTCTCGGAAGGTTTCCGGGCCGAGATCATCGATCCCGAGATGGGGCGCTATGCCGTTGAAACCCTGCCGGCGGGCGGCCTGTCCGTGGGCGGGATCAGCATCGCCAGCCAGTCGCGCAACATCGACGAGCTTGGACGGGTGACGACGAGCCTGATGGACGGCCGCGGCAGGCTGCTGCGGCGCACCTATCCGGAAGGGGACGCTGAGGAATTCGGCTACGATGATCGCGACAACCTCATCAAGGTGACCAAGGCGGCCAAGCCCACATCGGGGCAGGCAGGCCAGGCGCTCGTCACTGAGGCGGCTTATGACGCGACCTGGAACAAGCCGCTATGGCTCAAGGACGCGCGCGGCAATCAGACCGACTTCACCTACGTCTCCAGCGGAGCGGGAGCTGGAGAGGTGCTGACCGCGACGCAGCCGGCGGTGAACGGAGTGCGGCCGGTATGGAGCTTCGAATACGGCGTGGCGGGCCTGCCGACCAAGGCGACCGATCCGACCGGCGTGGTGACGACCACCACCTATGACGCGCTAGGCAATCCGACGACGTCGACGCTGGACCCGAGCGGCGTCAACGCGACCACCTGCAAGGCCTACGACGCCGTCGGCAACCTGGTCAGTGAAACCGACCCCCGCGCAGGAGTCTGCCCGTGAAGACCGACCGAAGGGCGGCGCCGTCGCGCCATGGGATCGTGCTGCTGTGCCTGACACTGGGCGCGGCGGGCTGGACGAGCTCGGCCTTGGCCCAGACGAACTACGCCTACGACCCGGCTACCGGAAAGTTGGCCCCGCAGGCCGAGCGGCCGAGCGGACCTGCAGCCGCCAAGGTCAAGGCGACGGGCGCAGCCTTGGCGCGGCCGGCGGCCAGCCGCCTGAGCGTGGCCCGCGGCGGTGTGGCCAGCCTGGATCCGCGCGCCTCGTATGGCCAGGCCGCGCAGGTGCAGGTCAGCGGCTTTTCGGCGCCCGAGCACGGGGAGGTGAGCCTGGAGGACGGAGCCCTGACCTACCGACCGGCCGCCGGCTATGTCGGCGCCGATGCGTTCGCCTACAGCCTGACAGGGCCGGACGGCGAGATGGTGCTGGGCGTGGTGCGTCTGAGCGTCGAATAGCCAGGTCGTCGAAGGGAGCGGGGTTTAAGAGTTGGGGGACTTGATGGGGCGTTTGGGATG
>JASGDR010000340.1:0-18612 GCA_047607095.1 Caulobacter sp. | reverse complement strand
GGATAGACGCGGGCCTGCCCGGCTGCGCAAGCGCTATCCCGGCGCGGTCGAGGCGGCGCCGCCGTCCGACGTCGACCTCGTCGCCGACCGCATCATCGACCTGCTGGCCGGCTCTCCGGGGGGCGCGCGCGACGACCTGGCCGACGTGCCGCTGGACCTGACCGTGGTGCAGCCCTTCAACCGCCGGGTCTATGAGATCGCCCGCGCCATCCGCCCCGGCGAGACCTCGACCTACGGCCAGGTCGCCAAGGCCATGGGCGAGCCGGGGGCGATGCGGGCCGTGGGCAAGGCCCTGGGCGAGAACCCCTGGCCGATCGTGGTGCCCTGCCACCGGGTGCTGGGCGCCGACGGCAAGATGGGCGGCTTCAGCGCCGACGGCGGCGCCGAGACCAAGGCCCGGCTGCTGACCATCGAGCGCGCGCGCGTCAACGACGTGCCGACCCTGTTCGACCTCGAGTTCTCGGTGGCGCCGCCCAAGGGGCGATGAGCGCGCGATCGGGGAAATTTCGTCCGCAAACAGCGCGTGACGCGAGTGAATCTATTGAAAGTACACGGCGAATGCGGTTGCATCATTGCAACAACCTGGCGGGGGCCGGGTCAGCGTTACGGAGACGTGTTTTGAAGAGAGTACTGGGGGCAGTGGCCGCGAGCGCCCTGCTGTGGGCCGCGGGCGGAGCGGCCATGGCGCAGCCGAAGGTCCCGACCATCGAGCAACTGGCGGCCTTCCCGCGGATGGCCAGCTTCACGGTCTCGCCGGACGGCAAGCACATGGCGGCCGTAGAGGCCCGCGGCGAGGAACAGGTCGTTCTGGTCTGGGACACCGCCGACCTGAGGAAGAAGCCGTCGGTGCTTGGCGCCAAGAACATGAAGATCCAGGCGGTCGATTTCCTGAAGAACGACGTCCTGGCGGTGTCGATGTGGCAGCCCTACGATCTGAAGGTCGACCCGGAAACGCGCAAGACCTTCACCGGGATGCTGATGCTCACCGATCTGGAGGGGAAGAGCTGGCGTGAACCGATGCAGCGGCCGCGGCCGATCGGCGACCAGGAAAAGTGGCTGTACGCCACAGCGCGGCCCTCGGTGCTGGACGCCCTGCCCAACGATCCGGACCACTTCCTGCTGTCTTACACGCTGGGTATCAGTTCGGCGGACATCTACAAGGTCAATGTCCGCAACGGGCGCGCCGAACGCATCCAGCGTGGCGACGAAAAGACGGCCAGCTACATCACCGATCTGGAAGGCAATCTGCGGGCCCGCACGCGTGTCGGTACGGACGCCACTGGCGCCTACATCTCCAGCGAGGTGCGCAGCGCCAAGGGCGATTGGGAAGAGATCGCCAGGGCCTACGCCAAGGATCGCGAGATCTTCACTTTCGTCGGCTTCTCGAAGGACCCGAACATCGCCTACATCCTGTCCAACCGCGGGCGGGACAAGGCGGCGATCTACGAATACGATATCGCCGCCCGCAAGCTGGGTGCCCTGGCCTTCGAGCACAAGTTTTTCGACGCCTCCGGCGTTCAGACCTGGCCGATCAAGGACGAGCACTTCGGTGAGCTGATCGGCTTCGACTACGAGGGCCCGCGTTCCGACGAGGTGCTGCAATCCGACCGCATCGCCGGCCTGAAGGCGGCGCTGGACCAGGCGCTCGAGGTGAAGCCGACCCCGATCACCTATGTCGACCCCGCCACCGGGGCCAAGGCCAACACGACCTATCCGGTGGCCCGCTACAGTCGCCTGATCTCCTATTCCAATGACCTGAATACCGTGGTCGCCTGGGTAGGCGGTCCCAACGATCCGGGCGCCTACTACCTGCTGAAGAACAAGAAGGAACTGTCGCTCCTGTCCAAGCCGCACCCGGACCTCGATCCCGCGGCGCTGGGGAGCAGCACGCTCGTCTACTACAAGGCCCGCGACGGCCTCGACATTCCAGCCTTCCTGACGACGCCGTCGAAGGCGCTGTACGGCGAGGGCCCGTGGCCGACTGTGATCATGCCGCACGGCGGTCCGTGGGCCCGCGACCATCTGGAGTGGGACTGGTCGATGTGGCCGCAACTGCTGGCCTCGCGCGGCTACGCCGTGCTGCAGCCGCAGTATCGCGCTACCGCCGACGGCTGGGGCAAGAAGCTGTGGATGGCCGGCGACCGCGAATGGGGCGGCAAGATGCAGGACGACAAGGACGACGGCGCCAAGTGGCTGATCGACACCAAGGTCGCCAAGCCTGGCCACATCGCCATGTTCGGCTTCTCCTACGGCGGCTATGCGGCGATGGACGCGGCGGTGCGTCCGAACGGCATCTACAAGTGCGCAATCGCCGGGGCCGGGGTGTCGGATATCGGCAGAATCTGGAAGGACTTCTACACCAACCCCTATTTCCGAGACTCGCAGGAGCCGACCGTGCGCGGCGTCAGCCCGTTGGACTTCGCCGACAAGATCTCGATCCCGATCATGGTCTATCACGGGGTCCGCGACCGCACCGTGCCGATCGAGCAGTCGGAATGGTTCGTCAAGAAGGCCAAGGCGGCCGGCAAGGACGTCGAGTACCACGAGTTCGTCGACTACGCCCACGGCCCGGCCTGGACGCGCGACATCTTCGGCCAGCAGCTGAAGATCATCGACGACTACTTCAAGACCGGCTGCGGCGGTTCGGGCCTGTAAGGCTTCCCGTCCGGTTCGAAGAAAGAGGCGCCGTCCCTTCGGGGGCGGCGCTTTTTTCATGCCGGGAGCGCCGGATCAAACTCCTCCACCGTGAAATGGGGGAGGTGGCGCGCCGCGGATACGCGGCGCGACGGAGGGGGCGACCGCTTCCGCGGCGCCCAGTCTCGCCCTCTCCACCGCAAGCGGGGGGGGGGGGGCGCCGCTCTCGATGACAGCCAAAAGAAAAGGGGCGGACCTTGCGGTCCGCCCCTTCCGTCAGGTGTTGAAAGCCCTAGCTTAGAACGACTTGACGATGTTCACAAAGGCCGAGCGGCCGATGTTGTCGTAGCCGCTGTAGAGCTGGCTGCTACCGACGCGCGGAACGCCCAGGCCGTACGAGATGATCGGCGGCTCTTCGCCGAAGATGTTGTTGACGCCGACGGTGACTTCCCAGTCGTTCTTGCCGTTGAACTGCACCGAAGCGCTGTGTTCGAAGTAAGCCTCGACCTTGGTGTGGTAGGGGTTGTCCTCGTCGGTGGTGTCGATCCCGTAGTAGTCCTTGGCGTCCTGGGTCGAGACGTAGTCGACGCCCCAACGGAAGATCCAGTCCTTCCACTCGTAGCGCAGATCCAGATCGCCGACCCACTTCGGGTAACCGGGGAAGCCGGCGTATTCGTCGATCGCGTCAGTCGGGTTCAGACGGCTGGTCTGGCTCTTCATGTTCGTGGCGCGCAGTTGCGACACGAAGCGGCCATCCAGGATATCGCGCGTATAGCGGACGGTGAAGTCGAAGCCCTCGACGCCCTGTTGGGCGACGTTGACGTAGTTGTCGATGAAGTAGGTCAGGTTGCCGGTCGTGCTGTTACGAGCAGCGACGAAGTCGCAGTAGCCGCCGCCGGCGCGGAACTGCTGATCCGCGTAGCAGTTGCTGAGGATCGCGGTGCCGAAGTTGGCGACCTGGTCACGGATGCTGATCTTGAAGTAGTCGACCGCGAACGACAGGTCGATCGCGTCCGGCTGGATCACAAAGCCGATGGTGGTCGACTTCGACTTTTCAGCTTCCAGGTCCGGGTTACCCGAGCTGTAGACCTGCGGACCGCCGGTCGGGGCCCAGGCCAGAGCTGCGGTTTGGCTGCCCAGCAGCGTGGTCAGTTCGGCCAAGCAGTTCTGGTAGCGGAACGTGGCCGCGCTCAGGTTCTGGTACTGGTAGCAGGGGTCGGCGGTGACGCCGTAGAAGCCCGACTGGCCGCCCAGTTCGCGTTCGAAGATGCCCGGCGCACGGAACGAGGTGCCGTGGGTGCCGCGCAGCTTCAGCCAGTCAACCGGAGTCCAGGTCAGGCCCAGCTTGTAGGTGTCGCTGGAGCCGTAGGAGTCGTAGTTGGTGTGGCGGGCCGACAGCGAGGCGTCCAGCGACTTGGCGAACGGGACGTTGGCCAGCAGTGGAACGTTCAGTTCGCCGAACACTTCCCAGATGTCGTCCTTGCCCCGGGTCGGGGTGGCCGAGGTCAGGTTGTAGAGCGAGCGGGTCTGGCTCTCGACCGGCGGCGTATCGTTCAGCTCGTCATGACGCAGCTCGACGCCGAAGGCCGCGCCCACCTTGCCGGCCGGCAGGGTGAACAGGTCGCCGTCGACCGCGAACTGGAAGGTCGTCTGTTCGTAGCTGGTGTTGCCGGTGACGTCCTTGAACAGCCACGAGCGCAGGGCTTGCGGGATGTCGGTGCCGTTCAGGGCGCCTTCGGTCAGCAGGTTGGCCGGGACGCACTGCGGGTTGGCGTTGCCGACGTTGCTGGCGCAGGTGTAGACGCCGCCGGCGCCGACCGTGCCCGCCGGGGCGGTGATGGTCAGGTTCGAGGGCGTGCCGCTCGGGGCCAGGACGAGGTTCAGCGACTGACGGATGCGGTCGGTGATGAAGCTCTGGAAGGTGTAGCTGGCGTCCGACTTGGCGAACATCAGGTTGGCGTCGTAGCGCCAGTTGCCGAAGCCCAGGTCGCCGCGAACGCCGCCCGAGACGCGGTAGTAGTCGACTTCCTGCGAGGACTTGTCGAGGCCCCAGAAAATGAAGGGGTTGATGAAGTGGAAGCCGGCGGCCGCCAGGGTCGTCGGGAACAGCGGGTTGTCCGCGCCGTAGGTCGGCGCGCCGTAGTAGTAGGCCAGACGCTCGCTGCCGAACGGATCCAGCGACAGCTGACGGCTGCCAGTCTGGCTCGATTCACGGCGGGTGTAGAGGATTTCGCCGTAGGCTTCGGCGTTGCCGAGGATGCCCAGGTCGTAGTTGCCGTTGCCGTAGAAGGTGTAGTTTTCCGACGGCGAGTAGAGGTCTTCCTCGTTCTGCAGCGGGTTGGCCAGCGGGCGCGAGTTGGTCGAGGCCACGTTGCGCCAGCCGTTATAGCTCAGCGTGGTGCCGGTGCCGACACCGGTGTAGTTGCCGATGTAGCCCGGCTCCGACGTCAGGGTCGTGCGTGAACCGGTGCTCGAACGCCAGGCGCCGATGTAGTCGTGCGCAGTGCCGCCACCGTAGTTGATGCCGTTACAACGGACGCCCGAGCCGTCGGGCAGCAGATCGTCGACGGTGGTGCCGTCCGGATAGATCAGGTAGCCGCGGCCGCAGTTTGCCCATTCGCGGTCGGCGATCTTGATGCGTTCTTGGCGCTTGTACTCGAACGAACCCGAGATGTTGCCGCGGTCGAAGGTCTTGCCGGCCACGACCGAGGCGCGGTATCGGGCGCCGCCGCCGTCGAACGTCTGGTTGGTGAAACCTTCGAACGTCATCCCGTCGATGTCGGTGCGGGTGATGATGTTGGCGACGCCGGCGATGGCGTCCGAACCGTAGATCGACGAGGCGCCGTCCTTCAGGATTTCGTAGCGCTCGACCATGGCGGCGGGCAGGGTGTTCAGGTCGGCCTGGCCGACCTGGCCGCGGGTGCCGGCCGGCGCCAGGCGGCGGCCGTTCAGCAGCACCAGGGTGCGGACGGCGCCGAGGCCGCGCAGGCTGAGGGTGTTGGCGCCCGGGCCGCCTTCGGTGACGAAGCCGAGGAACGCGTTGTCGACCTGGGCGGCGCCCGAGGTCACGGTGCTGCCTTGCAGCACTTCGGCGCTCGAGAGCGTGCCGGCCAAGACCGAGTCCGAACGCGTGATGATCTGCACTGGCGAGGCCGAGGTGAACTCGTCGCGGCGGATGCGCGAACCGGTGACGACGATGCTGTCGACTTCCGTCGGATCAGTCTTCTTCGCCTCTTCCTTCTTCGCCGCTTCGGTCGATTGCGCCGACGCGACCGCCGGCGTCATCGCCATGGTCGCGGCCACGAGGCCGGCGATCATGGACGAGCCGAGCAATACCTTCTTGTCAATCATATGGAGCAAATCCCCAGCTGCTCTTGAACGGGCACCGGCCGCGCTGTCCCAAGCGAAGGCCGTGCAAGCGGAGGGTTACCAATCCGCAATGATCGACCCTAACAAGCGGGTCGCGGGCGGCAACCGGCTTTGCAACTTTTTGCCCGGTTTCGCGGCGCGCCGTTACAATATCGCCACACTTTGGTCATGGGCGCCACAACAGTGAACGCGACCCGCCACAATCCCGCCTCGACGTGTTTCCGCCTTGCGCTGCATTGCGAAGGACGTTCCGCATGATGCGGAACGCCGTTTTTCGGGAAACCGACCGGCAGGGCCGGGTTTCGGGGCGATGGCGTGGGAAGGCGCGGCGTCCGGGCGCGGCCGGGGCGCCCCAGCGTCAACCGTCCGTGACGGGACAAGGTCGGGGCATAGTCATCTTTTGACCACGCTTCAGTAAGCATGGCGCAGGCGCGAGTTGCCGCCTATCGATCGATATTTGAAATTATTTTTCGCCGCCCAGGTGGGCGTGGCGACTCGCGCTGAACGGGCGAGGTCGCCCGGCGGCTCAGACCGCCTGGGCGGCCAGGCCTTCCAGCACGCGGCGCAGATCAGCCTCCCGGAAGGGCTTCTGCAGCACCGCCGCGCCCCTGTGGGGCTCGGTGAGGCCGGCCTCGCCGTAGCCGCTGGCGAAGGCGAAGGGCACGCCGCGGGCCTTCAGGGCGTCGGCGACCGGGAAGATCGGACGGCCGCCCAGATTGACGTCCAGCAGGGCCGCGTCGATCTCGGCCGAACCGGCCAGGCGCAGGGCTTCCTCGATCTCGGCGGCGGGACCGACCACCTCGCAGCCGAGGTCGCCGAGCATGTCCTCGACCAGCATCGAGACCAGGGCCTCGTCTTCGACCACCAGAACCTTGAGGGCGGCGAGCGTCTTCATCTGTTTTACGGCTCCAGGGCGGCCAGGGGCAGCGTCATCGCGCAGACCAGGCCAGATTGATCATAGGCGAGGCGGACTTCGCCGGACAACTCGCCGGCGAGGCCCCTTTCGAGAAGGCGGGCGCCGAACCCGCGTCGGGTCGGCGGGACGACGGCGGGGCCGCCGCTTTCGGTCCAGCGCAGCCGCAGGCGGCCGCCCTCGCTGGACCAGGCGACGGCCACGCGGCCGCCGGGCGTCGACAGGGCGCCGTACTTGGCGGCGTTGGTGGCCAGTTCGTGCACGGCCATGCCGACCGCCACCGTGGCCTTGGGATTGAGCCGCAGGTCGCGGTCGTAGTCGAAGTCCAGCCGCTCGCGGCCGCCGAAGGCTTCGAGCTCGGCGTCGACTATCTCGCGCAGGCTGGCGCTCTCCCAGTTCTGCTCGGTCAGCAGGTTGTGGGTCTGGGACAGCGCGATCAGCCGGGCCTCGAAGGCCTCGCGGAAGGCGTCCAGGTCGCCCGCGGCGCGCAGGGTCTGGGCGGCCATCGACTGGACGGTGACCAGGGTGTTCTTGACCCGGTGGTTCAGCTCGTTGAGCAGCAGGCGCTGGCGTTCCTCGGCGCGCTTGCGCTCGGTGACGTCCAGCGACACGCCGGCCATGCGCCGCACCCCGCCGATCAGCCCGTCGCCGCGGCTTTCGTCACGCACGGCGGCGCGGCCGCGGGCGTGCACCCAGCGGGTCTCGCCGCTGGGAACCACAACGCGGTACTCGATGTCGTAGTCGCCGCCGGTGCGGATGGCCTCGTCCATGGCCGCCAGCATCCGGCCGCGGTCGCTGGCGTGGATGGTGGCCACCAGGTCGTCGAAGCCGAAATCCTGGTCGGCGCTGCGGCCGTAGTTCGACTTGCAGATGTCGGAGGCGTCGTAGGCACGGGTCTCGACGTCGAGCTCCCACGAGCCGAGGCGGCCCGAGTCGAGGGCGAACTTCAGCCGTTCTTCGGCGCGCCGCCGCTCGGTGAGTTCGCGGTCGCCGGCCTCGCCCGCGCGGCTCCATTCGATGGCGACGGCGGCCTGGGCGGCCAGGCCCACGATCACGGTCTCGGCGCGGGCGTCGAAGCGACCCGATTCGCGATGGCCGAAGAGCAGGCCGCCCAGCACCAGGCCGTCGGCGGTCATGACCGGCGCGGCCAGATAGCTGCGCACCGGCAGGTGGCCCTCGGGCATGCCCTGGTTGGGGGCGTTGCGGCCGTAGCGCGGATCGGCGGTGATGTCGTCGGAGCGCACTACCCCCGTGCCGTCGAAGGTGGGGGCGAAGACCTCGGTCTTGCGGACCATCGGGAAGTGGGCGAAGGCCTCGGCCGGGGCGCCGGCCAGGGCGTAGAGCATGTAGTTTTCGCCGCTCTGGTCGGCGACGGTGTAGAAGAACGCCCCGAACTGGGCGCCGATCAGCTCGACCCCGCCGTCGATCACCGCCTGGACGGTCTCGCCCAGGCTCTGGTGCGCGCCGATGGCCGCCGCGATCCGGCTGAAGGCCTGATTGCGTCGCACTTCCTCGGCGTGGGCCTGCTGCGCTTCGGCCAAGCGCCGGCGGAGGTCGGCAACCTCCTCCGTCGCAGCGCGCGCGTCAGCCTCCAAAACGGTCACCCCTGGGCTCCCCCTAGACCCCACGCCGACAGTGCGGCGCATCGTCGTGAACGCACCGGGTGAAGACCGGTTCCGACGGCGCCGCCAGAAAGCTTGACCATTGCGCGGGCGCGGCGCCAAGGGGGCGCCGGCGCGGCGATTGTGGACGAAACCCGGATCCGTCGGTCAGCCGGCCGCGCCCTCGGCGACCAGGAAGGCGCGCAGCGGGGCCGGATCGACGCCCTTGGCGACGAACGCGTCGCCGATGGCGCGCACCAGCACGAAGGTCAGGGCGCCGCCCTCGGCCTTCTTGTCCTGGCCCATGTGGGCGATCAGGGCGTCGGCGCCGAAGGGTTCGGCGCGCACGTCCGATAGCGTCGTGGGCAGGCCGGCGGCCTTGATGGAGGCGACGGCGCGGACGGCGTCCTGGGCCGAGCACAGCCCCTGCGCGGCCGAGAAGCGGAAGGCCTGGGCCATGCCGACGCCGACGGCCTCGCCGTGCTTAAGCGCATCGCCGAAGCCCATCTCGGCCTCGATCGCGTGGCCGAAGGTATGGCCGAGGTTCAGCAGAGCGCGGCGGCCGGCCTCCTTCTCGTCTTCCTCGACGATCTCGGCCTTCATCTCGACGCTGCGGCCGACGGCGCGGACCAGGGCCTCCGTCTCGCGCTCGAGCACGGCGTGGACGTTCTTCTCCAGCCATTCGAAGAAGTCGAAATCGCCCAGCAGGCCGTACTTGACCACCTCGGCGTAGCCGCAGGCCAGTTCGCGGGCGGGCAGGGTGGCCAGCACGTCGAGGTCTGCCAGAACCAGGCGCGGCTGGTGGAAGGCGCCGATCAGGTTCTTGCCGCGCGGGGTGTCGATGGCGGTCTTGCCGCCGACCGAGCTGTCGACCTGGGCCAGAAGGGTGGTCGGGATCTGGATGAAGTCGACGCCGCGCTTGTAGATCGCCGCCGCGAAGCCGGCGAGGTCGCCGATCACGCCGCCGCCGAAGGCCACGATCATGTCGCCGCGCTCCAGGCCCAGCGCCAGCAGCTGGTCCGACAGATGCGCCAGGCCCTCGAAGCTCTTGGTTTCCTCGCCCGGCGGCAGAACGATCACGTCGACCGAGGCGCCCGCCTTCTCCAGCGACACCGACAGCCGCTCGACATGATGCTCGCCGACGTTGGAGTCGGTGACCACGGCGCAGCGCCTGCGCTTGCCCAGGAACGGCAGGATGCGCTCGCCGGCCTTGTCGATCAGGCCCGTGCCGATGACGACGTCGTAGGCGCGATCGCCCAGGCCCACGGGAACGGTGCGGATCACGGTCTTACTCTTTCGATACGGCGGCGAGGCGGCCCTGCAGGGCGGCGATCACGGCCTCGACGGCCACCATGTGGGGCGTGTCGCCGGTCTCGACGGTCAGGTGGGCCTCGCCGTAGGCGGGATAGCGGGCGGCGGCCTGCTCGCGCAGGACGTCCATCGGGTCGCGGTTTTTCAGCAGGGGGCGGCCGTCCTTGCGGCCGACGCGGCGGGCCAGCAGCTCCAGGTCGGCCTTCAGCCAGACGGCGATGGCTCTGTCCTTGATCAGGGCGCGGGTCTCGGCGTTGACGAAGGCGCCGCCGCCGGTGGCCAGCACGTGCGGCGGGTCCTCCAGCAGGCGCGAGATCACCCGGCGCTCGCCGTCGCGAAAGGCGGCCTCGCCCATCTCGGCGAAGATCTCGGGGATCGAGCGGCCGGCGGCGCGCTCGACCTCGTTGTCGGCGTCGCGGAACGGCAGGTCGAGGGTCTGGGCCAGCCGGCGGCCGACGCTGGACTTGCCCACGCCCATCAGCCCGACCAGGACGATGGTCCGGTCACGGAGCTCTGGATGGCGCGGCGGGGCGAGTTCGGCGGTCATGGTCGTCCCCCCGATACACGACCCGCGCCGCCGCCGCCACGCCCAGGGTTCCGCTTATTCCTGAGGCGGGCGTTAGTTTCGCGGGAAGAGGGGCCGGCTGGGCGCGCGATTTCCGCCGCCCCAACGCCCGCCTCCCGTCATTCCCGCCGCAAGGCGGGCGCCGATCGAGACAGACACCTTAGCGACGCCATCCGAGCGTCGCGGACGCGCGTCGGGGCCAGCTTCGGCTCGAGCTCACCGCGCGAACGGGAACGGCGTCACCGACTTGCTGGCCTCTTCCACCAAGAGCGTCCGGTTGATCGGCGCGGCGGCGCGCTGGGGGCAGGCGGGGCGTTCGCAGATGCGGCAGGAGGGGCCGATCTCGATGGTCACCGGCGAGGCGATGTCCAGGCCTCGGGCGTAGACCAGCTTGCTCGCATACTTCAGCTCGCAGCCCAGGCCGATGACCAGTTCGTCCTCCAGGCCCGCCTGCAGGCCAGACACCCGCCGCACGGTGCGCGACAGGGTGAAGTAGCGTTCGCCGTCGGGGGTCTCGATCACTTGGGTGACGATCCGGCCGGGGGTCTTGAAGCTGTCGTGCACGTTCCAGCGCGGGCAGGCGCCGCCGAAACGCGAGAACGGGAAGGGGCCGGCGGCGAAGCGCTTGGAGATGTTTCCCGCCGCGTCCAGCCGCATCATGAAGAACGGCACGCCGCGCGCGCCGGGCCGGCTGAGCGTGGTCAGGCGCTGGGCCGCCTGCTCGTAGCTGACGCCGAACCGCGAGCGGGCCCGCTCGATGTCGTAGCCGGTCGCCTCCATGGCCGCGTGGAACGGCTCGTAGGGCATCATGATCGCGGCGGCGAGGTAGTTGTCGAGGAACACCTTCAAGAGCTGCCGCGTGGCCCGGTCGGGGGCGGCGAAACGGTCGGCCAGGCGGGTCAGCGCGTCCGGCGCCTCCATCAGGCCCAGCTGGTAGCACATGGCGAAGATGCGGCTGGCCGGGGCCAGGGTCTCGGAGATCATCAGCCGCTTGCGGTGGTGGTCGTAGCGGCGCAGCGAGCCGGCCATCACCTCGACCGGCATTACCCGCACCTGGACGCCGAAACGCGCCAGCAGGCGCTCGCGCACGGCGGGGCCCAGGTCCTGCGGGTCGGCGTCGAGCGCGGCGACGATGGCCTCGGCCGCCGTCTCCAGCTCGGCGAAGTGGTTGCGCTGCGAGCCGACGAGGTCGCGCACCCAGTCGGTGGGCGAGGAGGACGAGGTCGCGCCGTCCGGACGCTCGAAGGCGCCCATGTCGATCATTCGGCCGCGGTCGAGATAGGCGCGGTAGAGGCGGGCCATGGCCTCCGCCAGGCCCGGCGACAGCTCGGCCACCTCGGCGGCTTCGTGGCGCCCGACGCCTAGGTCGGCGAACATCTTGTCGGCCAGCACCTCCTCCAGGCCCGCGCCGCCGCCGGGATCGTCGGCCGACAGGGTGCGCAGATCGAGGTCGTAGGCCTCGGCCAGCCGCAGCAGCATCTGGGCGGTGACCGGCCGCTGGTTGCGCTCCAGCAGGTTCAGATAGCTTGGCGAGACGCCCAGCTCCTCGGCCATGCGGGCCTGGGTGACGCCGATGTCGCGTCGCAGCCTCTTGAGGCGCCCGCCCAGGAACAGCTTTTTGTCGGTCGTGACCATGGATGTCACGTTGTCATGGATTTACAAATTACACAAAGTCAATTCGTGACAAATCGTCTTCAATAGGTTCGACCGTCCGGCCATCGCCGCGTTAGCTCCCCAAGACGAAATCAACGCCCGTCTCCCAGACAGCGGGCCCCGATGGGGAAGTACGACGATCATGCGCAAGACCTACGCCGAGCACCGCCAGGACCTCCTCGCCCGCTACCCGCAAGGGCAGACGCCGGGCGGCGTCGCCATCGACGACATCATCCAGCTGAAGCTGCAGAACACCTATTCGACCCACCTGGACATCGCCCGCGACATGGCGACCGTCATGCGCGCCGACATGGCCGCCTACGACGCCGATAGCTCGAAGTTCACCCAGTCGCTGGGCTGCTGGTCGGGCTTCCACGCCCAGCAGATGATCAAGTCGGTCAAGCGCCTGCGCGGCACGACCAAGGGCGCCTACGTCTATCTGTCGGGCTGGATGGTCGCGGGCCTTCGCAACCGCTTCGGCCACCTGCCGGACCAGTCGATGCACGAGAAGACCTCGGTCGTTGATCTCATCGAAGAGATCTACGTCTCGCTGCGCCAGGCCGACGAAGTGGCCATCAACGACCTCTTCAAGACCCTGACCGCCGCTCGCAAGGCCGGCGACCAGGTCGCCGAGCAGGCCGCGATCAAGGCCATCGACGGCTTCGAGACTCACGTCGTTCCGATCATCGCCGACATCGACGCCGGCTTCGGCAACGAGAACGCCACCTACCTGCTGGCCAAGGAGATGATCAAGGCCGGCGCCTGCTGCCTGCAGATCGAGAACCAGGTTTCCGACGCCAAGCAGTGCGGCCACCAGGACGGCAAGGTCACCGTGCCGCGCGAGGACTTCATCGAGAAGCTGCGCGCCTGCCGCCTGGCCTTCGAGGAGCTGGGCGTCGACGAGGGCGTCATCGTCGCCCGCACCGACAGCCTGGGCGCGGGCCTGACCCAGAAGATCCCGGTCAGCCAGGAGCCGGGCGACTTGGCCGCCGACTACATCAAGTGGCTGAAGACCGAGGCCATCACGCCGGAAAACCCGATCCAGCCGGGCGAACTGGCCCTCTATCGCGACGGCGCGTTCCAGAAGCCGGTGCGCATGCCCAACGGCCTGTTCGCCTTCCAGGACGGCACCGGCCGGGCCCGCGTCATCGAGGACTGCATCGCCTCGCTGACCCAGGGCGGCGCCGACCTGCTGTGGATCGAGACCGACACGCCCAATGTCGACGAGATCGCCTCGATGGTGGCCGAGGTCCGCAAGGCCGTGCCGAACGCCAAGCTGACCTACAACAACTCGCCATCGTTCAACTGGACGCTCAATCTGCGCAAGCAGGTGCGCGACCAGTGGATCGCCGAGGGCAAGATCCACGCGGACAGCTATCCGGAAGGCGCGGCCCTGATGTCGGCCGACCTGGACGACACCGATCTGGGTCGTGAGACCGACGAGCGCCTGGCGCGCTTCCAGGTCGACATCGCCGCCCGAGCCGGGGTGTTCCACAACCTGATCACCCTGCCGACCTTCCACCTGACGGCCAAGAGCATGGACGAGCTGTCGCGCGGCTACTTCGGCGAGGGCCGCATGCGGGCCTACGTCAACACGGTGCAGCGCGAGGAGATCCGCCGCGGCGTGTCAGCCGTGAAGCACCAGCACGAGGTCGGCTCGGATCTCGGCGACAGCTTCAAGGAGATGGTCGCCGGCGAGCGCGCTCTGAAGGCCGGCGGCCACGCCAACACCATGAACCAGTTCGCCGCCGAATAGTTCGGCGACCGAAAAACCAGACCCACCCCTGGCGAAAACCCACAGGAGAGAACGCCATGACCAACGTCACGCAATTCGCTCCGGCCGCCATGCCGGACTCTTCGGCCCAGGATCGCGCCGTCGATCGCCTGGCCGAGGCCTCACACCGCCTCAACGAGGCCGTGCGCCGGGCCATCGAGGCCGGCTACTCGGTGGAGCTGGTCCGCACCTCGCGCCACCACGACGGCTCGGGCAACTGGGGCGACCAGATCGTCCCGACCATCCGCGCCACCGAAAAGAGCGCTTAAAGACGCTCGGCGCGCCTTCTCCCGTCCCGTCGTCCCAGGCCCCCTGCTTCAGGAATGGCGGGACGGGAGCTTTAATCCGCTACAAGTCAGTCCGCGTCACCACACCACGGAACACGCCATGCCCCTCGACATCGCCGCCAACGTCCAGATCCTCGGTCCGATCGAGGGTCGCGCGGTAGAGATCCTCACCCCCGAGGCCGTGGCCTTCGTGGCCGACCTGCACCGCCGCTTCGACGCCCGCCGCCGTGAGCTGCTGGCCGCGCGCGAGGCCCGTCAGGTCCGGTTCGACGCCGGCGAACTGCCCGATTTTCTGGCCGAGACCTCGCATGTCCGCGCCGCCGACTGGACCGTCGCGCCGATCCCGGCCGACCTTCAGGACCGCCGCGTCGAGATCACCGGTCCGGTCGATCGCAAGATGATCATCAACGCCCTCAATTGCGGGGCCAAGGTGTTCATGGCCGACTTCGAGGACGCCACGGCCCCCACCTGGGCCAATGTCGTCGAGGGGCAGGTCAACCTGAAGGACCGTTGGAACGGCGTCCTGGACCACGTCGATCCGAAGTCCGGAAAGGCTTACGCGCTGGGAGCCAACCCGGCCGTCCTGAAGGTGCGGCCTCGCGGCTGGCACCTTCCCGAACGCCACCTCGAAGTCGACGGTTCGCCTGTCGCCGGCGCGCTGTTCGACTTCGGCCTCTATGTCTTCCACAACGCCCGCGCGGCGCTGAAGCAGGGCTCGGGTCCGTACTTCTACCTGCCCAAGCTGGAGAGCCATCTCGAGGCCCGGCTGTGGAACGAGGTGTTCGTCCGCGCCCAGGAGGCGCTCGGCCTGCCGGTCGGGACGTTCAAGGCCACCGTGCTGATCGAGACGATCCCGGCCGCTTTCGAGATGGACGAGATCCTGTTCGAGCTGAAGGACCACATCGTCGGCCTCAACTGCGGCCGCTGGGACTACATCTTCTCGTTCATCAAGCGCCTGGGCCGCACCCCCGCCTTCCTGACGCCGGACCGCTCGGCGATGGTGATGGGCAAGGCGTTCCTCGGCGCCTATTCGCTGAAGCTGATCCAGACTTGCCACCGCCGCGGCGCCTTCGCGATGGGGGGCATGGCCGCCCAGATCCCGGTCAAGGGCGACGAGGCCGCCAACCAGGCCGCCTTCGCCAAGGTGCGGGCCGACAAGGAGCGCGAGGCCGGAGCCGGTCACGACGGCACCTGGGTCGCTCACCCCGACCTGGTGCCGGTGGCCATGGAGGTCTTTGACCGCCTGATGCCCGCGCCCAACCAGCTCGACAAGACGCTGGAGGGCCTGGAGATCACTCAAGGCCAGATGCTGGAGCTGCACGACGGCGCCCGCACCGAGGCGGGCGTGCGCGAGGCCATCCGCGTCGGCGTGCGCTACACCCAGGCCTGGCTGGAAGGCCGGGGGGCGGTGCCGCTCTACAACCTGATGGAGGACGCGGCGACGGCCGAGATTTGCCGCACCCAGCTGTGGCAGTGGGTGCGCCTGGCCGCCGAGCTGGACGACGGCCGCGTGCTGAGCTCGGAACTGTTCGTCGGCCTGTTCACCCAGGAGATGGGCGACCTGCGCCGCGCGTTCGCCTCGCCGAAGCTGGAGGAGGCCGCGCACCTCTTCACCCGCATGGTGCTGGCCGACGCGCTGGAGGAGTTCCTGACCCTGCCGGCCTATGAGCTGATCACCTAGGGATCGTACTTGGTGAGTGGTCCTCGTCCTTCGACAAGCTCAGGATGAGGGCCATTTACAGGCTCGGGCGCTAGAAGACCTCGCCTTGAGCCCGTCGAAGGGCGAGGTTTTCACCGCCGCCGGGGGCTCAGCCGAACAGTTTCCAGCTCGTCATCCCGGATAAGCGCTGCGCGCTTTCCGGGACCCAGGGGCCGCCGCATCGTCGTCGAGGCTTCTTCGCGGTGGCCGGCGCGTTGCGGCGGCTCCTGGGTTCTGGATGACGTGTTGGAGAGCGGAGCGGCAGGCCGGGCCGGGTCTGTCGCTCCGCCATCCGTCTCAGGAAGACCTCACTCAGGAAGACCTCACCGGCACAGCCCCTTCGGATCGACCGGCTTGCTCAGCGGCGGCGGCAGGTCCGCCAGGTCGACGCCGGTGTTGCGGGCCGTGCGCTCCATGATCCCGTCGCCGCCCAGCCACTGCTCGGCCTGGGCGTAGGCAACGTCCTTCTGGGCCGCTTCCAGCGTCACGTAGCGCGCGCCGGCCGCGTCGAGGCGGTCCAGCACCTGGGGCAGCATCCGCGCCGACCAGCCGCCGACGTGGGTCAGCAGCACCTGCGGGATCACCCGGCCGTAGACCTTCATCGAGACCGCCCGCATTCGCACCAGGGCGTCGTCGACGCCCTTCAGGTACTGGCTCTCCATCAGGCTGATCGCGGCGGCGTCGCCCTTGGCGGCGCAGCGGGCGTAGGCGTCGGTATAGGCCCAATCGTCGAACGAGACCGAGACGTGGGCGATCCTGTAGCCGTGGGCCTTCAGCCAGGCCGCCGCGCCATCGTGGCGTTCGCGCGTGGCCCCGGTGGAAAGATTGGGAAACCTCAGATACCGCCAATCCTGACCGGCCATCCGCGAGGCCACGGCCGGCTCGCCCGCCTCGACGTCGGCGATCCAGGCCTCGAGGCTCGGGGCCTTGTCGATGTTGAGGTGGGTGGCGGCGTGGTTGCCCAGCGGGTGGCCGGCGGCGCGCCAGGCGTCGAGCGCGGCGTCGCTGTCGGGATCGCCGCCGTTGGCGCCGTTGACGAAGCCGAAGGCCTCGACCACGCCGTGGGCCTCGAACAGCGCCAGATGCGCGCGGGCGATCGACAGCCGCGTCTCGCCCGGCGCCAGGGCGCCGTGGTCGGGCAGGTCGTCGACCGTGACGGCGACGTCGAAGCGCGCGGGCGACGGCTCGGCCAGGGCGGGCGTGGCGGCGCCCAGGATCAAGGCGGCCCCGATCAGGGTCCGGCGGCGGAACGTCATGGAAAAGGCCTCCCCTGCGCGTCGTCGCGTTCCGTCTAGCAGGTCGCGGACGGTTGGGGCAGGGGCGTCGATGAAATCGGTATGACCAATCGTCGACGGCCGCGCCTATGGCCTAGCCGCCCGGTGCAGGCGGTGCATGTCGTCGCGCCGCAGGCCGCCGATCGCGGCGGCGACGGCGGCGGCGAAGGCGCTGGTCAGGGCGCCGATCCCGAGGAACAGCGAGATCTGCGCCGCGATCTGGCCCGCCCGCATCACCTCGGCCGGCGACGGCGTTTCGGGCGGCGTCAATTGAGGCGAGGCCGTCAGGGCGGCCAGCAGCAGGCCGACCACGCTGGCGGCCCAGGCCAGCAGGCCGTGGGCGGTGTCGCGGAACTGGACCTCGTGGTCGTGCACGTGCAGCCACTTGGTCCGCAGCCGCCCGGCCAGATAGCCGCCCAGCATGCTGGCGATCACCTGGCAGGCGACGAAGACGGCGCCGACCGCGGGAGTGAAGTCCTCCGCCGTCAGTCCGGCGGGCCAGCGCGGGGCCATCTTCAGGCCGAAGCCCGCGCCCAGCGACACCAGCACGAACAGCATGGCGATGCTCGCCGTCGCGCCGGCCAGGACGGCGTCCCAGCTGACGGCGGACTGGTGCTCTTCGGAAACGACGTCGGTCATCGGATCGCCTCCCGCCGGCTCAGAAGCGATGGGTGCAGAAGGCGAGCAGCAGGATGATCGGCAGCGGCACGCCGAGCAGCATCAGAAGGATCGATCGCATCGCGTCTTCATCCCTGGGAACAGTGAGCGCCAGGGCCGCTTTCGGTGCGGCCTCGATTGCTCGCTGAACGAACCCTGCGGGAGAATAGTTCCGGCGCGGGGAGGAAGGGCGAAGGGCCGTCGGCGTTTCAGTTGTAGCGGTCGCGGGCGGCGGCGATGCGGGCCCGGGCCTCTTCCATCTCCTGCACCTCGGTGGCGGCCAGCAGCGAGTTCAGCACCCGGGTCAGGTGGCGGCGCATGGCGTCGCGGGCATCCTCGGGCGAGCGCGCGCGCAGCGCCTGGACGATGGCGGCGTGCTCGTCGATGCGCGGGATCACGCCGGCGGCGTGGGCCTTCACGCCCATCAGCTTGGTCTGGGGCGAGCGCGCGCGGGCCTCCCACAGCATCTCGACGGCGGCGATCATGGCGCTGTTCTGAGTCGAGGCGGCGATCAGCATGTGGAAGCGGCGATCGGCGTCCTCGGCGCGGTCGACGTCGCGGGCGTTCTCGGCCTGCATCTCGACCACCAGGGCGTCGAGCTCGTCGAGGGTGTCGTCGGCGATGCGCTTGGCGGCCATGGCGCAGGCCTCGGCCTCGATGGCCCGGCGGGCCTCCAGCAGCTCGAACGGCCCGATGTCGGTGGCGCCCGCCTGGCCCTGGGCCGGCGCCTGCGCCTTGACGTAGACGCCCGAGCCCAGCCGCACCTCGACCAGCCCGTCCAGCTCCAGGGCGATGATGGCCTCGCGCACCGTGGGACGGGAGACCGAATAGGTCTGGGCCAGGTCGCGTTCGGACGGCAGGCGCTGGCCGACGGC
>JASGDR010000339.1:0-4119 GCA_047607095.1 Caulobacter sp. | reverse complement strand
CTTCCACAGCGCCATGGCGTCGTCGCGGCCGAGCGTCTTTTCCAGCCAGGCCTGGTCGTTGCGCTGCCCGGCATGCACCTGCCCGCCGTTGCGCCCCGAGGCGCCGGAGCCGACCTGGGCGGCCTCCAGAACCACGACGGAAACGCCCCGCGACGCCAGCTCCAGCGCCGCGCCCAGGCCGGTATAGCCGGCGCCGACGATGCAGACGTCGGCCGTGGCCTCGCCGGCCAGGGCGGGCAACGGATCGAAGGGCGTCGCCGTGGCGGCGTACCACGAGGTGGGCGGGTGGCCGGTGTTGTTCACCTCCCTTCCCCCTTGATGGGGGAAGGGTCGGGGATGGGGGTGGAGCGGCGTCGGCCGCACCAGGAACGCTGCGCGTTCACCCCCATCCGACCGCGGAGTTTATCCTTGGGCGCGCGCTTCCCGCGACCCGAGGGCGGCCACCTTCCCCCATCAAGGGGGAAGGGCTCCGTGACGCTAAACATTCAGCAGCAGGAATTCCCGCTCCCACGGGCTGATGGTGCGCATGAAGGTCTCGTACTCGGCCTGCTTCACGCGGGCGTAGGCGCTGCAGAAGGTGGCGCCCAGGATGTCGGTCAGCCCCTTGGCCTCCTCGAACAGGGTCACCGACTCCAGCAGGCTGCGCGGCAGTTCGATGCCCCGGGCGCTGGCGTCGATCTCCACCGGGGCGGTCGGCGCCAGGTTCTGGGTCATGCCCAGATAGCCGCAGGCCAGCACCGCGGCGATGGCCAGGTACGGGTTGGCGTCCGACGACGGGATGCGGTTCTCGACCCGGCGGTTGGCCGGATCCGACGGCGGCACCCGCAGGCCGCAGGTGCGGTTGTCGTAGCCCCACTGGGTGTTGACCGGCGCGCCGCTGTCGCGGGCGATGCGGCGGTAGCTGTTCACGTAGGGCGCCAGGATGGCCATGATCGCCGGCAGGTAGCGCTGCTGCCCGGCGATGAACGCGTAGAAGGACGGCGTCGCCTCGCCCGTCTTCGGATCCGAGAACAGGTTGTCGCCGTCCTCGGTCAGGATCGACTGGTGCACGTGCATGGCGCTGCCCGGCTCGGTCGCCATCGGCTTGGCCATGAAGGTGGCGTAGATGTCGTGCTCCATCGCCGCCTCGCGGATGGTGCGCTTCATCATGAACACCTGGTCGGCCAGCTCCAGCGGCGTGCCGTGACGCAGGTTGATCTCCATCTGCGCCACCCCGCTCTCGTGGATCAGGGTGTCGATCTCCAGGCCCTGGCGCTCGGAGTATTCGTACATGTCCTCGAACAGGGCGTCGAACTCGTTGACCGCGCTGATCGAATAGCCCTGGCGGCCGGTCTCGGGCCGGCCCGAACGGCCGATCGGCGGCTTCAGCGGATAGTCCGGGTCGACGTTCTTCTCGACGAGATAGAACTCGATCTCCGGCGCCACGATCGGGCTCCAGCCCTTCTCGCGATAGAGCGACAGCACCCGCCGCAGCACCTGGCGCGGGCTTTCCTCGACGGGCCGGCCGTCGGGGTGGAAGGCGTCGTGGATCACCTGGGCCGTCGGGTCCTGGGCCCAGGGCACGGCGGCCAGGGTGGCGAAGTCGGGGGTCAGGAAGATGTCGGTGTCCGACTGCACCGCGTTCACCGCCCCCTCGAACTCGGGGAAGTCGCCGGTGATGGTCTGGTAGAACACCGCCAGCGGCAGGTTCATCGACGGCGTGCCCAGGAACTTGCGCACCGGCATGATCTTGCCGCGCGCGACCCCGGCCAGATCGGGCACGACGCACTCGATCTCCTCGATGCTCTGGCTGCGGAACCAGGCCTGGGCCTCATCGAGCGTCTTGACCCCCCGGGTGACCTTAGGACCGTCGTGGTTCTTCTTGTGCTTGGGCTTCATAGGGGCGCTCCTCGCGCTTGCTGAAGTTTGGGCTGCTGGGAATTGTAACGCTTGGCGGCGGCGTTCCGCTCAGGCGGTGTCCACATGAGGCAGAAGCATGGTCGAACCCGATTTGTCCGGCGGCGTCATCGCGATATCTGGCCCAGGGCGCGCTGGACGCGCCGCTCTTAGAAAAACTTGGCGGCCGCCAGCAGCGAAACGCCAAGCAGAGCGACCTTCAACGCGGCGCGGCCGTAAAGCCGCAGATAATCGCGCGCATTCCCACCAAGCTCGATGGTCGCCAAGTTTGGCATGGCCGGATCGTAGTAGATCTCCAACTCCCGACCGACAGGATGGGCTTGGACAATGAGGCTCGCTTCGTCGCCTACGCCATACGAGGGGGCCAGACGATAGTTGCGGCAGCGCCGCATCTGACCGCCCGCTCGATAGCGGTATTCGATCAAAGGACTCCGCTGGCGCCCAGTCGTCTGGACCTTCGAAACCATCACCGTCGCGACAGCACGCGGCCATGTTGGCGCCTTGGTGATCTTCGCGCCCATGGCGAGCGCATAGAAAACCCCCAACGCCATGATCAACGCAGCCGCTACCAGGACGGCGGTCCCCACGATCAGAAACACAGTCATCAATCGATATTCCCCCCAAGCCAGACCGGACAATACCTAGTCCGAACTCGCTCCATGCCCCGTCGATGCGCAACGCCCGAACCGGCCCTCGCCCGCCAGGCGCTTCCCGCTCTCGCAGCAAGGAGCCTGGAGCGATACTCACGCATCGCCCTCCTTCGGCTTCAGCGCCCGCAGCACCGGCTCGGCCTCGTCGAGCGACTTCCTGATGATCCCCACCAGTTCGTCGATCTCGCCCTTGGTGATGATCAGCGGCGGGCAGCAGACGATGCTGTCGCGGATGGCGCGCACCATCAGGCCGTTCTTGATGCAAAGGTCGCGCACGATCGGCCCGGCCTCGCCTTCCTTGTCGAGGAAGCGATGGTTGGTGCCCTTCTCGCGCACGATCTCGACCGCGCCGATCAAACCGAGCGACCGCGTCTCGCCCACCAGCGGGTGGTCGTTCAGCGACGCCAGCGCCTGGGCCAGGTAAGGGCCGGTCTCATTGGCCGTGCGCTCGACCAGGCCCTCGCGCTCCATGATCTCGATGTTCTTCAGAGCCACGGCCGCCGCGGTCGGGTGGCCCGAGTAGGTAAAGCCGTGGATGAAGTCGCCGCCCTTCTCGCGCAGTTCGGCGACGATGTGGTCGGCCACGCCCACGGCCGAGATCGGCAGGTAGCCGGACGACAGGCCCTTGGCCATGGCGATCATGTCGGGCTTGATGCCGTAGTGCTGGTGGCCGAACCAGGTCCCCAGCCGCCCGAAGCCGCAGATCACCTCGTCGCAGACCAGCAGAATACCGTACTTGCGGCACAGGGCCTCGACCGCCGGCCAGTAGCCGTCCGGCGGGATGATCACCCCGCCCGCGCCCTGCACCGGCTCGCCGATGAAGGCCGCGACATTCTCGGGGCCGACCTCCAGGATCTTGTCCTCGATCGCCTGCACCGCCCGGTCGCGGAAGGCGGCCGGATCCTCGCCGAAGCCGTCGCCGAACGGATAGGGCTGCATCACGTGCTCGACGCCGGCGATCGGCAGGTCGCCCTGCTTGTGCATGTGCTTCATGCCGCCGAGGCTGACGCCGGCCACGGTCGAGCCGTGATAGGCGTTCCAGCGGCTGATGAAGACGGTTCGCTGCGGCTCGCCCTTCAGTTTCCAGTAATGGCGCGCCAGGCGGAAGACCGTGTCGTTCGCCTCCGACCCCGACGAGTTGTAGAAGACGTGGGAGAGACGCCCGCCCATCTTCTGCGCGATCTTGGCCGCCAGCTCGATCGGCGGCGGCGTCGCGGTCTTGAAGAAGGTGTTGTAGTACGGCAGCTCCAGCATCTGGTCGTAGGCCGCCTTGGCCAGCTCCTCGCGGCCGTAGCCGACGTTCACGCACCACAGCCCGGCCATGCCGTCGAGGGTCCGATGGCCCTCGCCGTCATGGATGTAGACGCCCTCGGCGCGGGTGATGATGCGGCTGCCGCCCTGCTCGGCGATGACCTTGTGGTCGGCCTGGGCCGGCAGGTGGTGGGCCAGGTCCAGGCGCTTGAGCTCGGCGATGTCGTGGTTGCGGAGGGGGGCGGTCATGTCTGCGAACTCCTGGACGATCTTTTGTTTTTCTCCCTTCCCCCTTTGATGGGGGAAGGGTCGGGGTTGGGGG
>JASGDR010000338.1:0-4734 GCA_047607095.1 Caulobacter sp. | reverse complement strand
TACGACGCCATGCGCCGGGTGGTGATGAAGATCGGCCCGGACCCGGATGGGACGGGACCGCGCAAGCGGCGGGCCGAAGCCTACGCCTACGACGCCGAAGGCCGGCTGATCCAGACCGACATCGGCACGACGAGCAGTTCGAGCGGAGCGGACTTCACGACGCTGGAGCGGGTGACCGTCACCTACGACGCGGCCGGCCAGAAGGTGCAGCAGCGGACGATGGCGGCGGACCTGACGACGCCGATCACCCTGACGGAGTTCACCTACGACGGGGCCGGCCGGCATGTCTGCACGGCGGTGCGAATGAACCCGGCGCTGTTCACCGCCGCGCCCGGCTATGCGTGCCTGAGCCAGGGGGCGGAGGGTTCCTATGGCCGCGACCGCATCGACTACAGCGTTCTGGACGCCGCCGGCCAGCTGGTGATCCAGGTCAAGGCCAACGACACGCCTCTGGCCCAGCTCTACGCCCGCTATAGCTATACGGCCAACGGCAAGCAGGCGAGCGTCACCGACGTCAACGGCAACAAGACGACCATGACCTATGACGGTTTCGACCGTCTGGTACAGCAGAACTTTCCTTCGACCACTCGAGGCTCAGAGACCTCCAGCGCCATCGATTATGAGCAGTACGGCTACGACGCCAACGGCAACCGCGTCGGCTGGCGAAAGCGCGACGGCTCGATCATCGACTACGGCTACGATGCGCTGAACCGGATGGCGGCCAAGAGCGGGGCGAACGTTCCGGCGGTCGCCTATGCCTACGACCTGGCCGGACGGCCGACGGCGGTGCTGCTGGGGGCGAGCGGGACGGGGGTGGTCTACGGCTACGACACGGCCGGACGAAGGACCAGCGAAACGACTTTCGGCCGAGCCCTGAGCTTCCAGTACGACAAGGCGGGCCTGCGCACCCGCGTCACCTGGCCCGATGGCTTCTACGCCGGCTACGTCTACGACGCGGCTGGACAGCTGAAGGCGGTCAACGACAACGGCGCGACCAGCGGGGCGGGGCTGCTGCAGACCTTCGTCTACGACGACCTGGGGCGGCGCACGGATTCGACCCGGGGCAACGGCACCCTCAGCGCCTATCAGTGGGACAGCGCCAACCGGCTGACTCTGTTCGCGCACGCCCTGGTCGATACGACCAACAGCCTGACCCAGAGCTTCGCCTACAACCCCGCCGGCCAGGTGACCGCCCGCGGCTCCTCCAACGCCAACTATCGCTGGACGCCGTCCAGCGCCAGCGAGGCCTATACCGCCGACGGCCTCAACCGAGACGCGGCCATCGCCGCCCTGGGGGCGTGCGCGCCGACTGGCGCGGGCTACGACTGCAACGGCAACCTGACCAACGACGGCGCCCGGACCTTCGCCTATGACGGCGAAAACCGGCTGGTCTCGGTCTCCGGCTCGCCGTCGACGGCCCTGAGCTACGACCCGGCCGGCCGCCTGAGCGGCGCGACGACCACGGCGGTGGGCGCAGCCACCGTCACCAGCTTTCTCTACGACGGCGACAAGCTCGTGGCCGAGTATGACGGCGCGGGCGTCCTGCTGCGGCGCTACGTGCACGGGATCGGCGTCGACGAGCCGCTGGTGACCATAGACGCGGCCGGCACGCGCTCGTGGCTCTACGCCGACAGGCAGGGCTCGATCATCGCGGTGGGCGACGCGGCCGGGGCGGCCCAGCCGCTGGTCTATGGCCCCTATGGCGAGCCGTCGAGCTGGGCGGGCGGGCGCTTCCGCTACACCGGCCAGATCGCCCTGCCGGAGGCTAGGCTCTACCACTACAAGGCCCGTGTCTATGATCCGGCGCGGGGGTGGTTCCTGCAAACTGATCCCATCGGCTACAAGGACGACCTTAACCTCTATGCCTATGTCGGTGGGGACCCGCTGAACCAGAGCGATCCGACTGGAGCGGTGGGCTCCAGAGTTGGGGGGCAGGGAAGTTCCGGTGGATTTGAGGGGGAAATTGATGCGGATGAACTTGAGCGAGCCCGAAATCGCGGCGTAGATCGACGGTGGGCGATGGAAAGGAAGCTAGTTGCGAGCGGACAGCCGGGCACGGTAAACTGGACGGCCGCGCAAAAAGCTGAACTTCTAAAGCATGGTAGAGTTAAGGATTATGTTGGGCATCACATTAATACTGTTAAGGGAAATCCGTTATCGATGGCGGAAAATCCATATAATGTAAAACTAATTACTAAATCGGCTCATATTAAATTGCATTTAGAAAATGGCGGCTTCCGCGTACCTATAACTGGACAACCTCTGATGACGAGAGGTATCGCTGCGATGAACGTGATTCTTATGGGGACCGGCATACTCTCTGGGAGAATAAGGACCGATAATTGGCATCATATGCTGTTCGATACTCTGGGGTTTCCTGATCCGCACGATGGGCCAAGTGATGCGTACCTGCGGGAGCAATATGAGCGCTGCAAGTCGATGGGAATTCAGAGCGCTCCAGGGGAAATGTGCGCTTGAAGAAGTGACGTGGAGGTATATTTAAATGGTCAATGTTGATACATTCTTGAAGTATAATCTCCCCTCCATTCCGGAGTGTGAAAATATCGAATTTGACAATGGTGCAAAATTTATCTCTAAAATTGATGATGGCGCGGAATTTTCTTACTATCACTGCATTTATGCCAATAATAATGTAGAGGAATTAGAGATTAATAAAATTATTGGCGTCAATATTCCTTATGATTATTTAGAATTTATAGAAATGCACGATGGAGTATCGCTTTTTTGCGGTACAGTTACACTCAATAGTGTCTTCTACAATATATCTGGATCACCATTTCTGCGTGATCAATCTGCACCATCCCTTGAGGGGCTGGTGGAAGAATATTCGGTCGCAGAGCGTGACGCCTGGGCTTTGGGATGGCGGCCGATAGGGGCCATTTCTGCTCTGCGCTTGGGGTTTCTAGAGATTCATGCATCTGGAGCTTATCGCGTTCGATATGGTTCGGCGTCTCAAATTTTTAGCAACCTAACGGATTTGCTTTCTAAAATTTTTCGCGTCCTTAGCGGGGCATTTTCAATTTCAGGCCCCATTGATGCGACATATTCTGATATAGATTTTCGATTTTCGAGCTTATTAAAATAATATTGGTGTCGAGGATGATCGGTGTCCGCTCAGTCTGCACAGGTCTGCCGGTCTCGAGCTCGCCGCCGTCAGCTAGGTGCTCCTCAAGTGGCCGGGATTTGGGGAATGCCAGCGGCAAAGCGCCCTCGGTGAACCGGAACGAGAAGCGATGGAGCACCGCATTGGCGTGATAGCGCCGATAGTCGGTGGCGCCGGGGATAATCACCGTCCGCACCCAAGCCAGGATCTCCGCTCGTTTGGCCCTGGGCAGGAGGTCGAAGTCATCGGGCAGGCGGTAGCGCCGCTCGATCGCCGCCTTGAGGACGCGAAGGCCCGTGGTGCTGCACGGCTCCTTCTCGCCGCGCTTCCATGTGTAGAGAGGGTCTGGGTGTCGATCTTGAAGCTCTGGGCAGTGATCGCCTTGTCCGGCCGGCAGACGTTCTCGCTATATTGCTCGATATGGACATGGAAGGCCTCTGCAAAGTCGTCGGGATCTTCCCACTCGGTCCAGAGGGGCTCGGGGTACATCACCACCGGCCAGCGCTTGTAGGATCTTCCTAGTCCTAGGGGCCTCGGCCTCAATCGCTTGGCCGCGGCGGCGCCCGTGGGCGCGGTCTTGAGTTTAGGTGGCATAGGTTCGCACTGGCGCGCGGAGCCATTTGCCCCCTGGCGTAAGACCGCCAAACGGAGCCCTCACCCTACCGGCCCGAAAAATTGAACCCGGGCGTGGGCCGCTGGCCACAGGCGGGGCCTGACCTAAGATCTCAAGCGTGCTTAGGCTGCGGCTTTAGCCGCATGCCAAGTCAAGGCCGTGTGACGAGCGGCCGGTCAAGGGTGGCCGAAGGCCATCGCCGAAGGCGACGGTGCTAGCCGCCCTTGAGGGGGCGATCGGCGCATGGCGCTACGGCGAAAGCCGTGAAAAGGAAACAAAAACAGCCGCTTGGGGAACTTCAGGCGCCAAGTTGGCGTCAAATTAGGCCCCGAAAAACCGGGTGACGCCAAAATGGAACCCGGAAAAACGATGTGCAGACAATGACTTACCGGAATCAGGCCGCAGGAGTGACGCCGGTGCTTCATCTTGCCTTATCAAGCCCGACCGTACTTTCGGCTCTTGTTGCTAATACCCCACTCAGGCACCGCTAGACACCGGTAGTGTAAGCCCAAGCTCGACCGACCTAATCAGACCTCGTCAGCAGCGTCTTCCGCGGCAGCCTGCTCCTCGGCCTGTTGCTCCTCAATGGCCTTGGGCAACTTCGTAAGCGGACGGCCCGAGAAATGATCGTCAATGCGCTGAATAAGGAGCTCGGTCGTAAGTTCAGGATTGGATGTGGTGTTGACGGCCGCTTTGCGACCGGGGTGTAGGACGTCCCAGGGCGACGTCATTTGGGTCTTCCTGCGCTTGCCGGGGTCCTTGTTTCCAAACCCGTCAATCGCGCGGTTCCACACCGGCTTAAAGCGTTCGATCAACATGTTTTCGCCGAGCGGAATCCAAATGTCGTCGACGACCAAAAAGCGGATCTTGAAATCGGCGAGTTCCAAGTTAGCGCACTCATCGATCGAGGTGGCTCTGCGAGATCGCTTGCGTCAGCATGCCACCTCGATCGATGAGTGCGCTAACTTGGAACTCGCCGATTTCAAGATCCGCTTTT
>JASGDR010000337.1:0-5499 GCA_047607095.1 Caulobacter sp. | reverse complement strand
TGGAAGGCCGTTCGCTTCGAGGCCTGGCCGGAATGGACCAGCTTCGACTGGCGCGCCGGTCGCACGCCGACCATCACGACCAGCCAGGACAGCATCAACCTGTCGCAGACGGCTGACCTCAACGGCTCCTACGACGGTCCCGAGCATCTGCGCGACGAGCTGAAGGCTGCGGCTCTCGACTTCACCCGCGACTTCGGCGGCGGCGTGTTCAAGAGCGTGCAGTTCGGCGCCCGGGTTTCGGACCGCACCAAGAAGCACGACAGCTACAGCTTCGAAACCACCCCGCTGATGGTCAATGGTTCGTACAAGACCATCCCGACCAGCATGCTGACCTCGTACAAGCTCAGCGACGGCGCCAACGTGCCGGCCCTGCTGACGGGCGATATCGACGCGCTGGCGGCCTATATCTACGGCCCGCACGCCTTCGACGTCTCGAACGCCACCGAAGAGCTGGCCGAGCGCTGGAGCGTCGGCGAGAAGGTCTACGAAGGCTACGGCAAGCTGAACTTCGCCGCTGACGCCTTCGCCGGCTCGTGGCTGACCGGCAATGTCGGCGTCCGCGTGGTCCACACCGAGACCAGCAGCACGGGCTTCCAGCAGGATACCAACGCCAGTGTCGCCACCTTTAACGCCGTGAAGATCGACAACGACTACACCGACGTCCTGCCCAGCGCGAACCTGAAGTTCGACTTCCAGGAAGGCCGCATTTTCCGCCTGGGCCTGGCCAAGGTGATCGCCCGTCCGCCGCTCGACGAACTGCGCGCCAGCCGCACGCTCGCCAACTGGGCGCCGTGGACCGGCAGCGCCGGCAACCCGAACCTGAAGCCGTTCGAGGCCATCCAGCTGGACGCTTCGTTCGAATACTACTTCCGTCCGGAAGCCCTGGCGGCGATCTCGTACTACTACAAGGACGTCGACTCCTACATCGGCTGGAAGCAGAGCGCGGTGACCTACGGCGGCCAGACCTACGCGGTCTCCAGCCCGACCAACGGCGGCGGCGGCTACATCCAGGGCGTCGAGTTCACCTTCCAGACGCCGTTCTTCTTCCTGCCCAAGGGCTTCGACAAGTTCGGCATCTACTCGAACTACGCCTATGTCGACTCCGACCTGAAGGAGTTCTCGCCGGCCAACAACCCGCTCAGCCTGACGGGTCTGGCCAAGAACACCGCCACGATCGACCTGTGGTACGCCAACGGTCCGGTCGAAGCGCGCCTGGGCTGGAAGTATCACTCGCCGATGACCGTGATCTACGGCTGGAGCGGCTCGGACCTGCAGACCCTCGACACCGAGAAGACGCTGGACTTCAGCTCGTCCTGGCAGATCAACGAGACGGTCGGCGTGCGCTTCCAGGTCAACAACCTGACCAACCAGGAACTGCGCATGTACCGCGACAACGATCCCAACCGGATCGGCCGCTACGACAGCTACGGCCGTCGCTACCTGGTCGACGTGACGATGAAGTTCTAATTCATCTGATCTCCCCCTCGCTCCGGCGAGGGGGCGCTATCCGGTCTCCCCTCGCTTTTGGCGAGGGGGCCGATTTTCAGGACGTCATTCCTCCCCGACGATCCTTTGTGAGGGGAGGGAGCCTCGCCGGCTTCCTCCCTTTCTTTTTGCTTTGAGAGGTTCCCCGATGGTCGAGTTCAGCCGCCGGCAAGCTCTGGTCGCCACCGCCGGCGTCGCCGCCTTCGCCGCATCTTCCGCCCACGCCGCGCCCAAGTCCGGCAAGCCCGCCGCGCCCGCCAAGCCCGCGCCCGTGGTCGTCGACCTTGGCCCGCGCGAGCGCTCCAGCCTCGACTTCGACTGGAAGTTCCACCTCGGCCACGCCTCCGACCCGAACCGCGACTTCGGCTTCGGGGCCAACCAGCGCACCTACGCCAAGGCGGGCGCCAACGCCCCCAACTGGTGGGTGGCCGCCGCCGCCCAGAAGGACTTCGACGACGGCGCCTGGACCCCGGTGACCCTGCCCCACGACTGGGCCGTCACCCTGCCGTTCGTCAACAACCCCGACTACGTTCCCAGCGGCAAGCCCGACGACGAGGACCTGCGCGCCGCCCACGGCTACAAGGCCATCGGTCGCGAGTTCCCCGACACCAGCGTCGGCTGGTACCGCAAGAGCTTCACCCTGCCGGCCGAGGACGCCGGCAAGCGCCTGTCGATCGAGTTCGACGGCGTGATGCGCGACGCCCTGGTCATCATCAACGGCTACATCCTCGAGCGCGAGGACAGCGGCTACGCCAGCTTCCGCGTCGACATCACCGACATCGCCAATGTCGGCGGCGACAACCTGATCACCGTCCGCGTCGACGCCAGCCTCGGTGAAGGCTGGTTCTACGAGGGCGCGGGCATCTATCGCCACGTCTGGCTGGTCAAGACCGCCCCGGTGCACGTGCCCCAGTGGGGCGTGTTCGTGAAGGCCAAGGTCGACGGCACGCTGGAGATCGAGACGGATCTGGCCAACGAAGGCGACGCGCCCGCCGAGTTCGAACTGGCGCACGCCGTGCTCGACGGCGCGGGCAAGCCGGCCCTGGCCGTGGCGCCGGCCGCCGGCCGCCTGCCGGCCTGGCAGCGCCAGTCGCTGTCGCAGACCGTGACCCTGGCCAGCCCCGTCCTGTGGTCGCTGGAAAACCCGCACCTCTACACCCTGGTCACCGAGGTGAAGGTCGCGGGCGCGGTGGTCGACCGCGTCGCCACCCCGTTCGGCGTGCGCTCGGTGCGCTTCGATCCGGACCAGGGCCTGTTCGTCAACGACAAGCACGTCAAGCTGCAGGGGACCTGCAACCACCAGGACCACGCCGGCGTCGGCGCGGCCATTCCCGATGCGCTGCAGGTCTGGCGGATCGAGCAGCTGAAGTCGATGGGCTGCAACGCCTATCGCGCCTCGCACAACCCGGCCACGCCTGAGCTGATGGACGCCTGCGACCGCCTGGGCATGCTGCTGATCGCCGAGACCCGCCGCATGTCCAGCGACCCGACCTCGCTGGACGAGATGGAGCGGCTGATCCGCCGCGACCGCAACCACCCCTGCATCATCCTGTGGTCGATCGGCAACGAGGAGCCCCAGCAGGGCACGCCGCGCGGCGCCAAGGTCGCCAAGACCATGAAGCGCCTGGTCAACCGGCTCGACCCGACCCGCGGCGTCACCGCGGCCATGGACAGCGGTTTCGGCGACGGCATCACCGCCGAGCTCGACGTCATCGGCTTCAACTACCGCCACGAGAAGATGGACGACTTCCACGCCCGCTTCCCGAAGCTGCCGATCATCGGCAGCGAGAGCGGCAGCACGGTCACCACGCGCGGCGAATATCTGCGCAGCGAGGCCAAGTCCTACGTCCCGGCCTACGACACCGACCACCCCTGGTGGGCGACCACGGCCGAGAAGTGGTGGAGCCACGCGGCCGACCGTCCGTGGATGGGCGGCGGCTTCATCTGGACCGGCTTCGACTATCGCGGCGAGCCCACGCCCTTCAACCGCTGGCCCAGCATCAGCTCGCACTTCGGCGCGCTCGATACCTGCGGCTTCCCGAAGGACAACTATTACTACTACCGCGCCTGGTGGCGGAAAGAGCCGCTGCTGCACCTCTTCCCGCACTGGAACTGGGAAGGCCAGGAGGGCAAGCCCGTCCCGGTCTGGGTCCACAGCAACTGCGACAAGGTCGAGCTGTTCCTGAACGGCAAGAGCCAGGGCGTGCGGGAGGTCAAGGCCAACCACCACGTCGAATGGACCGTGCCCTACGCGCCGGGCGTCATCGAGGCCCACGGCTACAAGGACGGCAAGGTCATCCTGCGCCAGCGCCGCGAGACCGCCGGCCCGGCCGCGGCCCTGCGCCTGACCACCGACCGCTCGGCGCTGGCCGCCGACGGCCAGGACGTCGGGATCCTCAAGGTCGAGGTGGTCGACGCCAAGGGCCGTCCCGTGCCCAAGGCCGAGGACCTGGTCACCTTCTCGGTGACCGGCCCGGGCGAGGTGGTCGGCGTGGGCAACGGCAATCCGACCAGCCACGAGAGCGACGTCGCCGGCGCGCGCAAGGTCTTCAACGGCCTGGCCCAGGCGATCGTCCGCACCAGGCGCGGCCAGGCCGGCGAGGTGCGCGTCCTGGCCTCGGCCCCGGGCCTGAAGCCGGCCTCGCTGGCGCTGAAGGCGGGGTAGGGGGCGCCCGCGCAAGATCCTTCCACGAGACCCGGAATTAGGGGTGGACGCCGACGGCTAGCGCGGCAGTATCCACCCCTTCTTTCGCCAGCCTCGCCAGGATCGTCCATGCGCCGCCCGACCCAACTGCTGCTCGTCTCGCTGCTGGCCCTGGCGGCCGCGAGCCCGATGGCCGGCGTCGCCGCCGTGCGCGAGGCGCCCCAGGCGCTGTTCACCGGCCGCGACCTGTTCGGCCTCGAGGTCGCCTCCGACCCGCAGATCCGCCCCGACGGCGACCTGATCGCTTATGTGCGGGCCACCAACGACATCATGGTCGACCGCGCCGTGCGTTCGATCTGGCTGGTCGACGCCAAGACCGGCGTGCAGACGCCGCTGGTCGCCGGCCCGGGATCGGCGATGTCGCCGCGCTGGTCGCCCGACGGCCAGCGCCTGGCCTATGTGCAGGTGACGCCCGACGCCGGCGCCCAGATCTACGTCCAATGGGTGGCCACCGGCCGTTCGGCCCGGGTCGCGACGCTGGAAGAGGCTCCCCGCGACCTGACCTGGTCGCCCGACGGCAAGACCCTGGCCTTCACCATGCTGACCGCCGACGACGGCGCCAAGCTGGGCTCGGCCCCGGAGGGCAAGCCCGACAACGCCAAATGGGCGCCGGCCCTGACCGTCGAGACCCGCGTCAACTTCCGCGAGGACGGCGAGGGCGTGCTCAAGCCCGGCTATTCCAAGATCTACGCCGTCTCGGCCGAGGGCGGGGCGCCGCGCCAGCTGACCTTCGGCAAGTTCGACGATCGCGGGCCGCTGTCCTTCACCAAGGACGGCCGCTACCTGCTGTTCTCGGCCAACCGCGCCGAGGGCTGGGAGCGGGACGGAAACCAGACCGAGATCTGGCGCCTGGCGCTGGCCGACGGATCCCTGAAGGCGCTGACCAGCCGTATCGGCCCCGACGCCAATCCGGTCGTCTCGCCCGACGGCCGCCAGATCGCCTATGTCGGCTATGACGACGCCCGCCGCCGGGGGTACGAGAACCAGCGCCTCTACGTGATGGATGTCGACGGCGGGAACAGCCGGGTCCTGACCCCGAACCTCGACCGCTCGGCGGAGGCTCCGTTCTGGTCGGCCGACGGGCGCAGCCTCTATTTCGGCTACGACGAACACGGCGTCGCCCGCGTCGCGCGCGTCGGCCTGTTCTCGGGCGAGATCGAGACCATCGCCGCGGGCCTGACCGGTCCCGGCCTCGACCGACCCTACAGCGGCGGCCAGTTCACCGTCGCGCGCGACGGGACCGTGGCCTTCACCCAAGGCTCGACCAGCCGGCCCTCCGACGTCGCCGTCGTCAAGAAGGGCGGCGAGGC
>JASGDR010000336.1:0-7603 GCA_047607095.1 Caulobacter sp. | reverse complement strand
GTCGTGGTCGAACGTCATCACCGACGCCGACACCGAGATCCCGCGCTCGCGCTCGATCTTCATCCAGTCCGACTGGGTGCGCCTAGCCTGGCCGCGCGCCCGCACCGCGCCGGCCGCGCGGATCGCCCCGCCGGCCAGCAGCAGGTTTTCCGTCAGGGTCGTCTTGCCGGCGTCGGGGTGGCTGATGATGGCGAAGGTGCGCCGACGGGCGGCTTCAGCGGCGGGAGAGGTGCTCATCCGGCGGAACTACCGCCCCCGCGCGCCCTTGTCACCATCCACGGCCCGAGCCGACGAGCGCGCCGTCAGCTCACGGCCCCGGCGGCCGGGGCCCGGGACGGCGCGACCGTCGAGGCCGGCGTCGGCCCGACCGGCTTGTCGGCCTTGCCTTCCAGCTCCTTGAGCAGCTTGATCGCCGTACGGGTGAGGCCGCCGCCGTGCGGATTGCCCGCGATCGGCGCCAGCATCTGGCGGGCCACGCTGTACTGGCCCGCGCGGATGAACAGGCGGGCGGCCCGCATGCGGATCTGGGGGCTCTGCGGCGCGATCTCGGCCGCCCGGAAGATGACGTTCAGCGTGTTCTCGGTCGGCTCGCGGTCGAAGGCACGCGTCTCGGCGTAGCCGAAGAGCGTCAGATAGTTTTCGCCGTCGACCTTGTGGGCGCGCCCCAGATACCTGGCCGCCTCGGCGTAGATCGCCTTGGCCTGCTCAGGATCGGCGTCGCGGGCCGCCGCCAGGCGGCTGTAGGCCATCACCTGCAAGGCCTCCAGATCGGCGGGGCGCTCCTCCAGCAGGGTCTGGAGGATCTTCTCGCCGGCGGCGCGGTCGCCCAGGTCGCATTCGGCGCGGGCCAGGACCAGACGGCTGTAGAACTCGCCGGGGCGCTTGGCGGCGGTTTCGCGCACCTTCTGCAGCAGGGCCGGCGCGTCCTCCTTGTCGACCTCGCGCTTGATCTGCTGGGCCTCGAGGATCAGGTCGTCGGCGCCCGCGGGCATGCGGGTGAAGGCGATCTGCGGCGTCGGCGGCGTGCGGATGATGTTCATGCCCATCAGCGACTTGCGCGTATAGACCTTGAGGTTGCGCTCGAGGGCCTTGGAATCCTCGCCGTAGACGGCGGTCCAGCTTTCCATCGCCGGCTTCCCGCGCCGGACCGCGTCGAGATAGTCCGGAAGCTTCGCGCGGCGCTCCTTGTCGGTCCAGACGTAGTGGGTCAGCAGCCAGGACTGCGAATAGAAGAGCTGAACGTCGTCGCGCTCCAGGTCGCCGGGGCGCTTGGACAGGATGTCCTCCATCGGCAGCCAGCGCGCGTTCAGCAGCGAATAGGCGCGGTTGGGATTGTAGCTGCCGATGGTCACCTTCTTGGGCTGCAGGTCGGCGGTCTTGTAGTATTCCGCCAGCCCTTCGACCATCCAGCCGGGATAGCCGGCCGGGAAGTGCTGCATCATGAAGTGGTGCGTGTACTCGTGCAGGACGGTGTCGTCGCCCTTGGTCTTGTCGTCGTCGTCGTCGCTGCGGATCGCCAGGAAGAAGATGTCGTTCAGCGAGCGGACGTAGGCGCCGCGCAGGTTGTCGTCGGCCGCCGGATAGGCGCGGCGCAGCTGGCGCGTATTGGCCACCAGATAGACCGGCAGCTTGCGCGGGGTCGCGGCCTTGGTCCGGCCGTGCAGGATGCGCAGGACCCCGTCGAAGTCCTCCAGCATGGTCACGTATTCGCGCAGCACGGCCTCGTTGCGGTCCGAATAGACGATGAAGTGCTCGCTCTCGGCGCGCAGCCAGCGCCCCGGCGCATCGACGGACGCAGAGGAGGATATGGCGGCGGCCGGTGCGGCCGGCGCCTGCGCGAAGGCCGGCGCAGCGGCCATGCCGACGGTCGCCGCGCCGAGCGCAACGGCCAGGGAAATCTTGTAAAACGCCACTTAAAGCCCCCAACAACCCAACGTTGCCATGAAAGCATCGGGTCCCGGGCTGGCAATCCCCTTTGTCGCGCAACGGCGCTTTGCGCAAAAAAACCCTGTGCACATTGGGGGAATTGGAGTCATGCTGCCCATGTCGCCGACGTTCGGCCCCCGCGAGAGCCGTCGGGGCGACGGAGGAACTGACATGGCCCTGGCCGAAGACCCTCGCCGCCACATCCGTCAGCGTTCGCTGGGACAGAGCACGCTCTGCCTCGGCACGGTCCTGGCGGGCCTGGTGGTTCTCGCCCTCGTCCTGAACGTCCTGGCCGGCCTGCTGATCTAGCGGGACGACCGGCCCGTCAGGCGGCCAGCCGGCGCCAGACCTGGCGATCGGCTTCGAGATTGGTCAGTTGCCCGGCCTTCTGACGCTGGTGCAGCGCGCCCATGACCTCGATGCCGATCTGAGCGTAGCGCACCTGCACCTGCTCGATCAGGCAGCCCCGGGCCGGGGCGATGAACAGCGCCGCGTTGATGTCCGGCGCCTTGGCGATGATCAGGGCCGCCAGGCGCTTGGCCTTGTCGGGCTGCTTGTGATGCAGCAGCGGCTCCTGGGCGTAGAGCTCCTTGCCCAGCTCGGCGACGAAGTTCAGCGACAGGGCCGCGAAACGGTCGCGCGTCATCGGCGGCGACAGTTCGACCGCGTCCAGGCTGAGCACGACGTCGTTCATCAGGAAGAGCATGGGCGGTTGGCGGAGGCTGCTGTCGGACCTGCGACATCCTGCCGCGTCGGACTTTCGGTCTGGTTTAGCGGCAGGGTTAATACTGTGGATCGTTGCAGAGAACTTTGTTCGAAGATGGCGGCGTTCAGGCCTCGACCGGCTCGGTGAGGAAGTGGCGACCCTCGCGGTCCTCGATCTCGACCACCCAGACGTCCGGGTCGATGCGCGCCGCGCGCTCGGCGTAGGCGTCGAGGTCGGGCTCGAAATCCGAGCGCACCGGCTGCATCCACACCCGCTCGCCGTCGCCGCGGGTGGCCTCGCTGTAGAGCCGCACCGTACCGGCCCGGCGGTCGACCACCTTGACCAGCACCGCCCCGGCCCGGACGTCGCCCTTGCGCGCCACCATGGCGAAGGCCCCGCCCAGTTCGGCGCGGCGGATCAACGCGCCCACCCAAAGATCCGTCGAAAGAAGCATCGCTAACCGAACCGCAACCAGGGGCGGCTAAGGTCCGCCCGAACATCATCTGTCTCGCAGAATACGAGAAAATGGCCATCTTGAAGACCTTCGCCCCGCGAAAGCGGCGCCTGGCGGCGACGCTCGTCGGCGCGGCCGCCCTCGGCGCGGCCCAGGTCGCGGCCGCCACCCCTTCCGACCTCTTCTACGAACGCAGCCTGATGAGCGCGGCCGGCGCGCGCTGCGGCCTGTTCAGCCCGTCGCTGTCGGGCGCGCTGGACGCCGGCAAGGCCCAGGCCCGGGGCGCGGCCCTGCGCGCGGGCGCCAGCACCGAACAGCTGGACGGCGTGCAGCAGCGCGCCCACGCCAAGGCGGCCTCGACGCCCTGCAATTCCAAGGACCTGACCACCGCCGCCGGCCGCGTGCGCAAGGCCTTCGAAGGCTACGCCCTGCTGCAGCGCATGAACTATCCGGGCGACCGCGCCACTTGGGTGGCCGACCGCGCCAGCTCGGCGACCATTCCGTTCTGGCGGCTGTCGCAGCCGTCGAACTTCGGCGGCGACCGGCTGGTGTTCGGCCTGGCCGGCCGCAACATCGAACTGCTGGCCGTGGCCGCCTTCGCCGACGGCGCCCGCCCCTACGCCGCGCGGCTGGTCATGCGCGATCCGAGCCGCACCCAGGGCCCCTATCTGCGGGCCCGCAACGGCGGAAGCCTGGCCGACAACGCCGCCCCGCGCGCCGCCAGCCGCGTGTTCGGGGCCGAGACCCGCGACGCGGCCCCCGCCCCCACCCTGCTGCCGACCGGCGCCAAGACCGGCATGGCGTTCCGCTTCCCGCGCGAAGCCGGCGACGTCATCGCCCGGCTCGACCCCCGCGAGGCGATCACCATCGAATTCGTGATCCAGGGCCGCGACGGCGGCGAGACCGTGCGCCGGGCCTATGTGGAGGTCGGCGACTTCGCCGCCGGGCGGGCCTTCCTGCGCGTCAGCTGACAGATTCGGGACCGCGCCGTTTGGCGCGAGACCGGCCGGGGGCCATATTCGGTCCATGCAGCGCGTCCGCGTCATCGATCTGGAGACCGCCGGAAACGGCCCGCAAGACGTCTGCGAGATCGGCTGGCAGGACGTCGTCCACGACGCGGACGGCCGCTGGCGCGTCGACGACGAGGCCCGCGGCGCCCGGCTGGTCAATCCGGGCCGCCCGATCTCGCCGGAAACCATGGCGGTTCACCATATCCTCGACGCCGATGTGGCCGGCGCCTCGTTCTGGAAGGACGCCGCGCCCGGCGTGCTGCGGCCCGTCGGCGGGGTCGCGGCCCTGGCCGCCCATCGCGCGTCGTTCGAGCAGCGCTACTGCACGCCCGCCCTGGCCGGGTCCGCGCCGTGGATCTGCACCTGGAAGTGCGCCCTGCGACTGTGGCCGCACCTTCAAAGCTTCTCCAACCAGATGCTGCGCTACCAGCGCATGCCCGAAGGCCTGGACCACCAGCTGGGCCTGCCCGCCCATCGCGCCATGCCCGACGCGTACGTCACGGCCCATCACCTGCGCGACATGCTGAACGAAGCCTCGCTGGACCAGCTGCTGGCCTGGAGCGCCGAGCCCGGCCTGCTGCCGCGCGTGCCGACCGGCGCCCATCGCGGCAAGAGCTGGGACCAGCTCGACGGCGAAGCCCTGCTGCTGCTGGCCAAGGACCGCGACGTCAATCTGCGCTTCAGCGCAGAAACCGAGCTGCGTCGGCGGGGCGAGGCGACGGAAGTCGCGCCGGTGGAGCCCAGACAGCGGACACTGCTCTAGAATTGAGCGCCGGGTCATTGGCGAGGAGAACCGTCGCTGTAGGATCGTCGTGTCCGGGCCGTCCGGCGGACCGGACGCTTCGATGACGGAAAGGCGCGGCCCCGCTTCATGTACGAAGACGAAGAAGACGACGGATCCCGGATCGTCCAGCAGATCGCGGGCGTCGTGCTGGCGATCCTGCTGACGCTCTGCGGCGTCGCGGCGATGGGATGGGGCGACGCCTCGGTCGAGCCGCGCATGGAGACGGTAGCCCGGGAGACGCCCGGCATGATCCTCTGGTGGCGCGAGGACGCGGGCCTGCCGATGGCGATCGGCGTCGCGCTGATCATCGCGCCCCTGGTGCTGGTGCCCGGCGCCTTCGGCGTGCGCTATCGCCGCTTCATCCCGACGCTGAAGCCCGGGTGGCGGGCGGTGCTGGTGCTGTGGCTGGCGGCGGCGATCGGGGCCGAGGCCGTCGTCTATCGCACCCTGGGCGGCCGCGAGATCGGCGTGGCGACGGCCGACGGCGTGAAGTGGCTCCGCAACGGGACGACCCGCGATCAATGGCGCTGGGAGCAGGCGACGGCGGTCAGCGGCGGCTGCACGCCCGCGCAACGGTCCTCGCAGGCCAAGCGCCGCTACGCCGTGGAATACCTCGTCGCGTTTCCGGACGACCGACAAGCGCGGCTGTCCTTCCGGATGGAGGACGCCGCCGCCTGGGCTCGCATCCTCAAGCCGATCGACGACAGGCTGACCGCCGCCGGCGTGAGCCGCGCGATGGAGCGCGACGCCGACTGCCTGACGCACTATCAGGCGGCGATGGACGACGGCGACCGGGCCCTGCTTCGCCAGGTGCTCCGACCGGCGGACTGACCCCTATCCCGCGTCGGACGGGGCGACGCATTCGACCGGCTTGCCGCCGGCGACGTCCTCGCCGGGCTTGAGTTCGGAAACCAGGCCGTCGGTCATGCCCTTGGTCCACCATTGCAGGCCCTCGCCCACGTAGCGCGCGCCGCTGGCCGACATGGCGACCGTCAGGGTGCGGGTCTTGCCGCCGTACTCGACGACGGCGGTCTTGTCGTCAGGATAGCGGGCCTTGAGCGCCGTACCGTCCGCGCAGGCGTAGACGATCTCCCTGGCCGCCGGAGCGACGGGCGCCGCCGGCGCGGGACTGCGGGCCAGGCCGTCGGGCGTGGGCGCGGGCTTGGGGGCCTCGGTCTTCCTCTCGCAGGCGACCAGGACCAGCACGGCCAGACCGGCGACGAACAGCGGGCGGATCATCGGCAAGCTCCCCGAAAGCGCAGGTTCAACGGGCCTATAACGTCGGCCGGCCGACCTTCGTTGCCGCTCACTCGCCGTCGCGGTCGACCTTCAGGCGCGCGCTCTCGGTCTTCAGCGGCTTGGCCACCGGGCAGACCTCCTGGACGAAGTCGTTCAGCGTGTTGACCAGACTGTCGCTCACCAGGCTGTAGTGCACGAATTGGCCGCGCTTGTCGCTCCGCACCAGGCCGGCCGCCTCGAGGATCGACAGGTGCTGCGACACCGCCGGCTTGGAGATCTCGAAACGCGAGGCGATCTCGCCCGCCGTCAGGTCGGCATGGGCCAGATAGGCCAGGATCTTGCGCCGGACCGTCGACGACAGGGCTTCGAAAACACGTTGCATGGGAGGGACATTTAAGCGCTTCGCTAATCGCTTGCAAATTAGCAATGAGGTATTTAAGGAATAGCTTATACAACTGAGGCCCACGCCGATGTCCGATCAAACACCATCCACCGTCCCGCGTGCGAAAACCGGCCCCAGCCCAGCCTCGATCGCGTCCGGCCTGAGCGCCGGTTCCATTGTCGGCACGGTCCTGTCGAGCCTCAACCTCATGACGGTCGGCCTCATGGGAGGACGGTTGGGCGAGGGGCTGTTCATGCTGATCTTCTCGCTCCCCGTAACCTCCTTCTTCTGGATCAGCGGCCTCCTGCTTATCGGAGCACCGTCATGGGCGTTGCTCCACTGGATAGGACTGACCCGACGATGGGCGGGCGCCGTGCTGGGAGGAACGATCACGCCTCTTTGCATTCAGCCTCTCATTGGACCCGGAAATATCCTGGACCCCAACCACAGGATGGGCTGGCCCGATCCCGCGACCAATCTGGCGACGTTCGGAGCTATCGGCGCGATCGTCGGCTGGGTGGTGGTGCGCGTCGCCTATGGAAAGGACGCCCCGCGATGAGCGACCATCACGACGACCCCTACGCCGTGCACTCCATCGCGCCGGACGCGGGCGGCGACGCCCTGCACGGCCGCGTGGCGTGGGCGCCGGCGACCTCGCTGTGGCAGGGGACGATGCTGGCCGGGACTCTGGCCGCGCCGTTCTTCTTCAGCTGGAGCGCCCTGGCCGTCTTTCTGGCGACGACGGGCGCGACGCTGCTGGTCGGCCATTCGGTCGGCTTTCACCGGCGGCTGATCCACGGCAGCTTCGAGAGCCCGCGCTGGCTGGACTACCTGATGATGTGGCTGGGAACCCTGGTGGGCATGAGCGGCCCGCTGGGCATGATCACCGCCCACGACCTGCGCGACTGGGGCCAGCGGCAAGCCGCCTGCCACCCCTATCTCTCCAACCGCGCCGGCTTCTGGACCGACTACGCCTGGAACCTGCACGGCCGGCTGGTGCTGGACGCCCCGCCGCGCCAGGCGATTCCGCCTCGCATCGCCGACGACCGCTTCTATCGCTTCCTCGAGCGCAGCTGGATGCTGCAGCAGGCTCCGGTCGCGC
>JASGDR010000335.1:0-4420 GCA_047607095.1 Caulobacter sp. | reverse complement strand
GCGTAGACCGATGAAGGTTCTGGTCCCGGTCAAACGGGTTATCGATTACAACGTGAAGGCTCGGGTCAAGGCCGACCAGACGGGCGTCGATCTGGCGAACGTCAAGATGTCGATGAACCCGTTCTGCGAAATCGCGGTCGAAGAGGCGGTGCGCCTCAAGGAAAAGGGCGCGGCGACCGAGGTCGTCATCGTCTCGATCGGCCCGGCCCAAGCTCAGGAAACCATCCGTACGGCGCTGGCCATGGGCGGCGACCGCGGCATCCTGATCACCAGCGACGCCGACCTCGAGCCGCTAGCCGTGGCCAAGGTGCTCAAGGCTGTCGTGGCCGAAGAGCAGCCGGGCCTCGTCCTGATGGGCAAGCAGGCCATCGACGGCGACAACAACGCCGTGGGCCAGATGCTGTCGGCCCTGCTGGACTGGCCGCAGGCGACCTACGCCTCGGCGATCGAAGTGTCGGGCTCGTCGGCAAAGGTCACCCGTGAAGTCGACGGCGGTCTGCAGACCCTCGACGTCGACCTGCCGGCCGTGATCACCGCTGACCTGCGCCTGAACGAGCCGCGCTACGCGTCTCTGCCCAACATCATGAAGGCCAAGAAGAAGGAAATCGCGCAGAAGACCGTCGCCGACTACGGCGTCGACGTTGCTCCGCGCCTGACCGTTCTGAAGGTCACCGAGCCCGCCAAGCGTTCGGCGGGCGTCAAGGTCGAGTCCGCCGCCGACCTCGTCTCCAAGCTCACCACCGCGGGGGTGCTGTAATGGCCGTTCTCGTCATCGCCGACAACGACAACGCGCACCTGCGCGACGGCACCCACAAGACCGTCACCGCCGCCCTGAAGCTGTCGGGCGACGTCGACGTGCTGGTCCTGGGCAAGGGCGTCTCGGGCGTGGCGGCTGAAGCCGCCAAGATCGCCGGCGTCCGCAAGGTGCTGACCGCCGAGAGCGACGCTCTGGGTCACGGGATCGCCGAAGCCCAGGCCGACGCCGCCCTGGCCCTGGCCGGCGGCTACGACGCGATCCTCGTCCCGGCCACCGCCGGCGGCAAGAACTTCGCCCCGCGCGTCGCCGCCAAGCTCGACGTCGCTCCGATCAGCGACATCGTCGAGGTGGTCTCGGCCGACACCTTCGTGCGTCCGATCTACGCCGGCAACGCGCTGGAGACCGTCCAGTCGTCGGACGCCAAGAAGGTGATCACCGTCCGTCCGACCGCCTTCGCGGCGGCAGGCGAGGGCGGCTCGGCCTCGGTCGAGAGCGTCTCGGGCGCCGATGCGGCCAAGACCCGCTTCGTCAGCGAAGAGATGGTCAAGTCGGACCGTCCTGAACTGGCCGCGGCCAAGATCGTCGTCTCGGGCGGTCGCGCCATGGGCTCGGCCGAAGAGTTCCAGGCGGTCATCGAGCCCCTGGCCGACAAGCTGGGCGCCGCCGTCGGCGCCAGCCGCGCCGCGGTCGACGCCGGCTACGCCCCGAACGACTACCAGGTCGGCCAGACCGGCAAGGTCGTCGCCCCGCAGCTCTACATCGCCGTGGGCATTTCGGGCGCCATCCAGCACCTGGCCGGCATGAAGGACTCCAAGGTGATCGTCGCGATCAACAAGGACGCCGACGCGCCGATCTTCCAGGTCGCCGACTACGGCCTGGTCGCCGACTACAAGGCCGCCGTGCCGGACCTGATGAGCGCGCTCACCGCCGCCGGCAAGTAACGGTTTGAAGCTCCCGGGCGGCGACGATGTGGAGATCGATCAGCGCAAGCTGACCGACTACGCGTTGTCGCCGACCCACCCGGTGGGCAAGCACAAGGCGCGGCTTTTCGCGTCGAAGTTCGGACTGACGCGCGACGATGCGCCGGTTCTGATCGAGGCGCTCCGCGCGGCGGCCGCCTCGGAAGATGCATCCCCCGCTGACGGCGACGTCTGGGGCGTTCGCTACCGCATCGACTTCCTGTTCCGATTTTCCGAACGTTCTGCGATGATCACCAGCGGCTGGATCGTTCCGGCCGACGGGTCGCGGACCCGATTAACCTCGGTGTTCGTCATGCGAGAAGCCCGATGATCAACGAACTCGACACCGTCGCTCTACTCATCGACCGCCCGGATTTGAAACTCCGGAAGGGGGAGATGGGCACGGTCGTTGATGTCCTCGGGAAGGGCGAAGCCTTCCAGGTCGAATTCGTCGATGACGAGGGCTACACCTACGGTTTCGAGACCTTCGCCCCCGGCGAACTGCTCAAGCTGCACCATCGCGCCAAGGCCGCCTGAGCCTTCCGCAAAACCCCTTATGCGCACCCCCGGATTTGCGCGGGATCGGGCTTGGGCTTAAGCCGAACCCATGACGCAAGAAGCCGACACCCTCATCGATCTCGAAGCCAACAAGGCCCGCGCCAAGGCCTGGTTCGAGAGTCTTCGCGACCAGATCTGCGCCGCCTTCGAGACGCTCGAGGACGAAGCGCCCGCCGAGCTCTACGGCGACAAGCCGGGCCGTTTCGAGCTGAGGCCGTGGGACCGTCCGGCCGGCGGCGGCGGGGTTATGGGGCTGATGCGCGGCCGCCTGTTCGAGAAGGTCGGGGTGCACGTCTCGACCGTGTTCGGGACCTTCCCGCCGGAAATGGCCAAGACCATGCCGGGCGCGGCCGAGGATCCGCGCTTCTTCGCCACCGGCATCAGCCTGATCGCGCACATGACCAATCCGCGCGTGCCGGCCGTGCACATGAACACCCGCTTCATCGCCACCACCAAGGGCTGGTTCGGCGGCGGCGGCGACCTGACGCCGCTGCTGGGCTACCAGCGCCAGCAGGACTTCCCCGACGCCATCGACTTCCACGCCGCCTACAAGCGCGCCTGCGACAAGCACGATCCGGACTGGTACGCCAAGTACAAGGCCTGGTGCGACGAGTACTTCTTCCTGCCCCACCGCAACGAGCCGCGTGGCATCGGCGGCATCTTCTACGATCACCACGACAGCGGCGACTGGGAGCGGGATTTCGCCTTCACCCAGGACGTCGGCCGGGCCTTCCTGGAGATCTATCCCACCCTGGTGCGTCGCCGGATGAACGAGGCCTGGACCATGGAGGAGCGCGAGCAGCAGCTGATCCAGCGCGGCCGCTACGTCGAGTTCAACCTGCTCTACGACCGCGGCACGATGTTCGGCCTGAAGACCGGCGGCAACACCGAGTCGATCCTCAGCTCGATGCCGCCCGAGGTGAAGTGGCCGTAAGAAAAGATCCTCCCCCACAGGGGGAGGATCTGGCTTAAACCGCCAGGCACACCACCTGCGCCACGCGCAGATCCCGCCGCAGGCCGTCGGCGATGCGGCCGTAGTTGTCGGTGGTGATGGCCTCGCCGGGGGCGAATTCGGGAATGCTCGTATCGCCGCCGCGACGGGGCGTGCGGGTGACCAGGGTGCGCAGGCTTTCGGGCGCGGTGGTGTAGATGCGCCCGCGGCGCGGGGATTCCGCCACGGTCACGCCGATCACGCGGCCGGCGCTGTCGAGGGCCGGCGCGCCGGAGAGGCCGGCCAGGGTGCCCTTCAGATTGTCGGTGCGGCCGACCTCGGCCCAGACTAGGACGGGCTCGGTGCGCGCGCCGCGGCCGTGGATGACCAGGTTCTCGCGGCCGATCAGGCGCGAGGCCACTTCGCCGGCGTGGCCCTGCGGGAAACCGGGGTGGAAGGCCCGCATGCCCTTGCGCGGATCGCCCAGATTGACCGGCATGGCCGGCGCGCCGCCCTCGGTGGTCAGGATGGCCGCGTCGAAACGCGGATCGATGGTGACCTTGGCGGCCACGCCGCGTCCGTCGGCGACCAGGATGGCGGCCGACTTGCAGCCGTCGACCACGTGGCGGGCGGTGAGCCAGACGCCCTGCGCGCCGACCGAGAAGGCCGTGCCCGAGGCCGGCTCCTGCTTGTCGGGCACCTGCACGACGACGGACGGATCGAACGGCGAGGCCGGGCCCAGGGGCACGCCTTCCTCGCCCGGCACCGGCGGCGGCGGCGTGGGCGCGTCGGCGCGCTCCTGGCGGCCGACGGCGACCACCAGCAGGGCGGCGACCACGGCGCCGTAGACCAGCCAGTCTGGAAGCTTGGGGAAGTGCACGCGCCCCGCTCCGGTTCGTTCCTCCGCCTCAGCCCGCCACGCCGGCGGCGATGACGATGGCGGTGGCGAGCTTGGCGCCCACCAGCAGGGCGGCGGCCGAGACCTCGCCGTCGTTGATCCGCTCGGGCAGGCCCTTGAGCATCATGTCGGTCAGGCGGAACACCAGCAGCTGCAGCGCCAGGGTGGCCACGCCCCACAGCAGGATCTCGATCACCGAGGTCGAGGCGGCCAGCGAGGCGGCCAGCGGAATGGCCAGGCCCGTCAGCACGCCGCCCAGCGACAGGGCGGCGGCGGCGTTGCCGTCGCGGATCAGACGGATTTCGCGATGCGGCGTC